>CAMEUL010000074.1 GCA_945938205.1 uncultured Traorella sp.
TTTGAGATTTGATGCATTTTTTATTTTTCGACTGTTTTATTCGTTACAGCCTCTTGTTTATATCTTATTACCTTTTTGTTTTTTGCGGTCAAAGATCAGTAGGATAATGCCCCCAATGAGCATTACAATGCCAATGATCAGAATAAAGTTTGCGAAGATATTAAAAATATTTTGACCAGTAATTTTCATTTGACCAAAAGGATCTCCGGTCCCAAACGGATCAAAGGGCTTAAAGAATTCATTAAGTATAATTTTCGTGACAAATCCAAAGAGAGTGACAATACCACCTTGAAAACAAAGATAATATCCGCCTTTCATCCAATGCTTTTTGATCATGTTGATAGTTTTTTCAAACATATCCGGTTTTTGTGAAGTGATTGTATTATTGATAAGATCATCGATCGTTCTGTCAAAGAGCTTCGAAAGTGTTATCAGATTGGAGGTATCCGGCATGACCTCATCTGCTTCCCATTTGCTGATTGTCTGTCGTGTTACATTGCATTGATAAGCAAGTTCTTCCTGGGACAGACCCTTTTCTTTTCTTAACTGATAAATATTTTTTCCAAGTGACATATGAGCACCTCCTGCTACCATTATAAAAAACAAGCCATAAAAGACAAGAAAATCTACCTGACATTGCGTCAATTAAAGTTTACAATACAGATCTTGCGTTTGGCAAGTAGTGAAAAAGTGATATAATAAGACTGCTTAGGAGAGAAAATTATGATACGTATAGGAAATGCGATGGATATTCATCAACTGGTGGAAAACCGAAAACTGATTTTAGGAGGCGTTGAGATCCCACATGAAAAAGGATGCTTGGGACACAGTGATGCAGATGTTCTCTTGCATGCTGTCAGTGAAGCAATCTTAGGTGCACTGGCATTAGGAGACTTAGGAAAACATTTCCCTGATACTGCTGCTTCCACATTGGACATGGATTCCAAGATTATTTTAAAAGAAGTAGTTGCGATGATGAAGGAAAAAGGATTTCATGTGGTCAACATTGACTCCACGATCAATATTGAAAAACCAAAAATGGCACCTCATATTCAAAAGATGCGTGAAAATATTGCTGAAATCTGTGAATGCGATGTTGACTGTGTGAGTGTCAAGGCAACTCGTGGAGAAAAAATGGGCTTTGTAGGACATGAAGAAGGTGTTCTGGCAATTGCCAGTGTTTTGGTGGAGAAATAAAATGAACCAGCAGATATATGAACGGCTTGTTCTGGTTTTCAATGAACAGGAAAAAAACCTTCATTCAGAAGATCAAGGTGTTAATCTGATCGAACATAAAGCATTATCAAATTGTTTGGATTGTATGGAATACATGGATGCGAATTATTCCATTGATTTGGATTGTTCTAGTATTTCTCTGGAAGTGATCGATCTGTTTTTAAAACGCGCCAAAGAAGCTCATGATGAAGGAACATTAGATCATGCCGATATGTTTCTTGAAATGCTGAGTGGCTATGTGGCGATGGTCATGAAGAATGAAGTTGGTGGAGAATTTGTCTATGATGAAAATGGAGAGTCATTGGATATTCATTCCAATCCAATATATTTCAATGAAATGGTGAAAACTTGTTTTTTACGTGGAGAAAGTATCCTTGAGAAATGGAAAGAAGTGAAGGAGAATCTGGTATGAAACTTTTCGCGTCTGATTTTGATGGTACATTGTACTTTGGTGAGAACAAAAAAGATATTTTTAAGAATAACATAAAACATATTAAAGAGTTCCAAAAGGAAAATGTATTTGCGGTAGTGACAGGAAGAAATGTTGGATCGATACAGACAGCTTTTAAAAATATGAATGTATCCCCAGATTATATTGCAGGATTCAATGGTGGGTTGATCTTAGATCATGAAAAAGTATTGTACGAAGATAAGCTTGAGATCGATACTGAACGACTGGTGTCTTTTGTGAAAGAGAATAAAGCGTTACAGATGACCATCATGGGAAAAGATCAGCTGTATCATGAGGCTTTCAAAAGAAGCCTAAATAATTTTTTGTTTGACCTATTTTATATTCGAAAGCTGAACAAAATGAAAAAAGTGAAACGGGTAAGTGATCTAGATCAGAAGAATCTGTATATGTGTTCTATCCTTTGCAAGGAAGAGGAAGATGCATTAGATCTTTCTCAAAAGATTAAAGAATTGAATATGCTCTGTTCAGTGTATGTGAACCGCTGCTGTATTGATGTTGTAGGGCCTCATGCCAGCAAACAGCATGCCGTGAAAATAATCCAGCAAAGCGTGCAGGCTGAAAGTGTCTATGTCATTGGTGATTCCTATAATGATTTAGGCATGATCCAAGAGTATCAGGGATTTACACTGGAAAGTGCCAGTGAAGAAATCAAGAAACAAGCCACTAGGGTTGTGAAAAGTGTTGCAGAAGCATTAGAAATTATAAATCAACAAAAATAATGTTGAATTAAGAAGTAATATAGAAGCAGGTGGTGAGACTATGTTTAAAAAAACAGATGAATTAAAGGTAATGCGTGATCCTATCCATGGTTATATTCATGTGGAATATCAGGTAATCTGGGATTGCATCAATGCCAGAGAATTTCAGCGGTTGAGAAGAATCCATCAGCTGGGTGGAACCTTTGAGGTTTACCATACGGCAGAACATTCCCGTTTTGCACATTCTTTAGGTGTCTATGAAATCACAAGACGCATGGTGAATGAGGTCAGCGGATTAAAAGAATTAAGTGAAATGGACAAGGTAACCGTGATGGTGGCAGCATTGCTCCATGATTTGGGACATGGTCCATTCTCACATGCTTTTGAAGCAATTACTCCGGTAGCTCATGAGGAATATACACGAAGAGTCATTTTGGAAAATACGCAGATTCATCAGATTCTTTCAGGTGTAAGTGAAGATTTTCCTGAAAAGGTGGCATCTATCATCAATTATACACATCCAAATGATCTTCTAAATCAGATCGTCAGTGGTCAGCTAGATGCCGATCGCATGGATTATCTGTTGCGCGATGCTTATTTTACAGGAACCAGTTACGGAAATTTTGATCTGGAACGTATTTTAAGAACGATGCGTGTCAAGGACCAGAAAATCGTTATGAAGGAAAGCGGTATCCATAGCGTGGAAGACTATATCATGGCGAGATATCACATGTATTGGCAGGTATATTATCATCCGGTCACACGCAGTTATGAAGCGATCCTTCATGCATTGTTCCAACGAATGAAGGATCTGGCTCAAACGAACCCTGCTGTTTTAAAGGATCTGAAAATGTTTCTTCCTTTTCTGAAAGGAGAAGATACGATGCAGGATCATTTCAGGATGGACGAATCAGCAGCTTTATATGGATTTACTCTGTTGAGTGAATCAGAAGATGCGATTGCACGTGATCTGGCAAGAAGACTCTTGGATCGTGACCTGTTTGAGTATAAGACCATCAAATGTGAAGAAGACCTGGCAAGGATCAAGAAAGAAGTGGCAGCTTTGGGATATGATCCAACCTATTATGTGATTCATGATGAAGCTTCCCAACGTCCTTATAAACCTTACAAGAGTGGAGAAGGACATAACATTTATATTCTGCGTGAAGATGGTTCTATTAAAGAACTGTCATTGGTCAGTGATATTGTAAATGCAATTGTTAAAGGCAATTTGAAAGAAGACAAAAAGGCGTTTTATCCTATTGGATAGAACGTCATTTTTTGTACCAGTATTCACTTCCCAGCATGTTTTCCTCTCCGCTGACAGGATCGACGATCCGAGATTCAATGTTTCGCGTTTTCATATACCATCCTCCTTTTCTTTCATTGGCATATAAAGAATCCATTACTGATCGAAAAATATGCTTAGATATTTCAAAATATTCACTGTTCAGAATCCGTGCATCATCAAATCCACTCCAAATGGCAATGGTGTAATCCGGATTATAGCCGACGATCAGCGAATCAAAATCACTGGTTCCTGACTTGGCAGCTACACTGATTTCACTTTTGATATTGACTAGTGTTGGAATGAAGATTGTCCTTGCCTTGATGTCAAAAGGAGCAAGAAGCAGCTGATTCAGGATCAGGGTTTCTTCATAGTCCAGCATTTGTATGGATTGATTTTGATGCTCATAGATCAGATTCTGATTGGAATAAATAGCTTTGATGAAATAGGGGTCATGATAAGTCCCGCCAGAAGCAAATCTGTTATAGATTTTCGCAAGTTCCAAAAGCGTCATTTCACAGGTTCCCAGAGCCAAGGAGGGAATTGGCTGAGCTTTGATCCCAAAATCATTCAGACTGTTGGAAAGAACATGCATGCCTAAAAAGAGATGTGTTTTCATGGCATAAATATTATCGGATACTGCAATAGCATTGATCATGGATATTTCTCTTTCCGGATATCTGCTAGAGAAATTGGTAGGTGCATAAGCGGTAGTTTCATCGATCTGAAAGGTGGTTGCGGTAGAAAGAAAGGTCGTGGAGGGCGTAAAACCATGATGTAATGCCTGATAATAAAGAAGTGGCTTGATAGAAGATCCTACTTGTCTTTTGGAGTAGAGAGGACGGATATATTGGCTTTGCGCATAATCTTTGCCACCCATGAGAGCTAAGACACCGCCATCCTGTGGATTTAAAAGAATACCGCTGGACTGTAAATCGTCTTTTGTGGATTTTTCCTGAATGCTGTGTGAAAGAGCCTTTTGCGCATCCGGATCATAGGAGGTATAAACTTCAAGGCCTTGTGTAAGGTCTATTTTTTTCTGATGCAATTCATCCAATACAGCTTGGATATAATAATCATTGAAATCCTGCTCTTTTTCTTGAGAAGCAAGAATTATCGGCTCATTGATTGCTGTTTGAAATTCTTGATTACTGAGAAAGTTTTGTTGATGAAGAAACCCAAGAAGCAGATTTCTTCTTTCAAGAGAAAGAGTTTCATTGATGCGTGGAGAATATAGAGAAGGACCATTGATAATGCCAATCAGCAAAACAAGCTGAGAAATACTTAATTCAGATAGAGGCATCCCGAAGAAAAAGGTGCTGGCGCTATTGAATCCATAAATGCCATGACCAAAATAAACACAGTTGAGATAGGCTTCTAAAATATGTTCCTTACTGTATTGCATTTCCATCTGAACAGCATAAAAGAGTTCTTTCATTTTTCTTGTGAATGTCTGCTCATTCGTTAAAAACAGGTTCTTTGCCAATTGCTGTGTGATGCTGCTGCCACCTTCTCTGATTTCAAAAGAAGATAGGTTTTCCAGTAAAGCTTTGGATATACGGATCGGGTCGAACCCAAGATGGTGATAAAAACGTTTGTCTTCAATTTCAACCACTAGATCCACCAGTGTTTTCGGATATTCCTCAAAAGAAGTCCACTCCATTTCAGAATGAAAGTTGGTTTCATAAAACACCTGCTGGTTTTTGTCATACAATGTGATCTTTTCTGCCTGTGCTGCTAGATTCAAGGGAATCAGTCGAGCACAAAGAAAAAATACAGATAGGAATACTAAAAGAATACTGAGACATGTGAAAACAAACTGAAGGATCTTTTTCATAAACACCTCATTTCTATTATGCGAAAACAGAGAAAAGTTAAACAGGGTCTTGCAGTTGTGACAGAATTGATTATAATGTATGCATGCAATATGTGATTACCATAAAACAGAAAAATATGAATACCGGAGAAGAACAACTTTTATGTGATACGATCTGTGATATTAAAAATAATTCAGGAGAAATTGTATTTGAATATCAGGAACTTCCTCCTTATGATGGAAAAGTAAAAATCACAGCAGGACAAAAAGGCTGCCGCATTCATCGAAAGGCTGAAAATGAATCCATTATGGAATTCAAAAAAAACAGTATCACCCAAGGAAAAGTAATGAGTGCCTATGGCACGTTTGAAATTGATCTGAAGACTAGAAGTTATCACTTTCATGAGTCTGTATTGGCATTGGAATATGATGTCATGAACGGAGAAGAATGTGTGGAAAGTTTTCGTCTGATGACAAAAATGAAAAAGATGGTATAGTTCTGTTGGGCGCACATATTCTTATTACGAAAGAATTGCTTGACATTGTCTGTATATAGTTGTATATATAGATAGCAAAAAAGGAGGAATTCAGGTTGAAAACAGCAAAGATCGAGATTGCATTCAATTTGTTGACAAAAAAGAAAAAACCAACGCCTTTCCTGAAATTATGGGAAGAGATTTCTCAGATTGAAAATCTGACCCCTTCTCAGCAAGAGGATCAAATTGCACAGTTTTATTCAGATTTATGTTTAGACAGTCGGTTTGTGAATATGGGTGATAACAAATGGGATTTAAGAAGTCGTCATACATTCAGTGAAACCGTCATTGATACAGATGAATTTTTGGATGATGATTCAGATGAGGCTGAAGAATTCGATTTGGAAGAAGAGGAAGAAGAAGCAAGCGACAAAGAAGATGAAAAATATTAGTGATTTGGTAAATCAAATCACTTTTTTCTATGTTCCTTCTTTAATTTTCAATATAAATCAAGTATAATAAAAATGCGTAAAAAGAGGAGGAATCATATTATGGCATTAGTAAGTGCAAAAGAAATGTTAGAAAAGGCTCACGCCGGTCATTACGCTGTTGGACAGTTCAACATCAACAACCTTGAATGGACAAAAGCCATTCTTCAGGCAGCTCAGGAAACAAACTCACCAGTAATCTTGGGTGTCAGTGAAGGGGCTGGAAAATACATGACAGGTTACAAAACAGTAGCTGACATGGTTAAAGCTATGATTGATTATCTTGGAATTACAGTTCCAGTTGCTTTACATTTGGACCATGGTTCATTTGATGGAGCTAAAGCTTGTATCGAAGCTGGATTCTCATCTGTAATGTTTGATGGATCTCACTATCCATTTGATGAAAACGTTCAGAAATCAACTGAAATCATCGAACTGGCTCATTCAAAAGGAATCTCTGTTGAATGTGAAGTTGGTGGAATCGGTGGTGAAGAAGGAGTAATCGGTGGCGGTGAAGTTGCTGATCCAGAAGAATGTGCAAAAATTGCTAATCTGGGAGTTGACTTCTTGGCAGCTGGTATCGGAAATATTCACGGTAAATATCCTGCAAACTGGAAGGGATTGAACTTTGAAGTATTGGCTCAGATTCAGGAAAAGACAAATGGTAAACCACTGGTACTTCACGGTGGTTCAGGAATTCCTGCTGACCAGATTGCAAAGGCTATCTCTTTAGGTGTCAGCAAGATCAACGTAAACACTGAATGTCAGCTGGTATTTGCAGATGCAACTCGTAAATACATTGAAGCTGGAAAAGATCTGGAAGGTAAAGGATTTGACCCTCGTAAACTTCTGGCTCCAGGAACTGAAGCTATCAAGACTTTGGTTATGGAAAAGATCAAAGAATTCGGTTCA
>CAMEUL010000075.1 GCA_945938205.1 uncultured Traorella sp.
TTTTGAGATTCGATGCATTTTTTATTTTTCGACTGTTTTATTCGTTACAGCCTCAATTTTAATACAATCAATGATTTTTTTTACTTATCTTTACAGATAGTAGCATACATATAGCTGAAATGAATAATAAAGATACATATATCACGAGTGATGAATCATTTGTTTTGGGAGTGGTTGGTTTTCCTGTCTCATTAGGAATCTCAGGAACAACTGGTTTTTCAGGTTCAATTGGCTTCTCGGGTTCAATGATTTCTTCTTTTTCATTGACTAGAGTGATTTTTTGAGGTTGATTGCTGAATTGCACAATAAAGCTAAGATCCTTGGATTTTTGAAAGCCAATAGGTGATTTCGTTTCTCTAAGCAGATATTCTTTACCTGGCATTAGTAAAGTAAAAAAATCATAAGAACTATCTGTAGATATCCATTCCGCAATGATCTTTTCATTTTCATCTATAAGTTGAAGATGAGCATCTTTTAAATGATTTCCATTGATATCTGTTTTATGGATTTGAATATGGGTATCTATTGAATTGATTAATGTACTCTTACTGATTTGATGATTTTCATTGAGTTCAATGATAGAAGAAGAAAAAGAAGAAGTATAAGGGAAATCGATAAGTGGATTCCCTTTACTATCTGTTTCAATGAGTTGATAAATACCTAAAGGAAGATTTGTAAATGCAATACTTTCATTTGCTTTGATAGCTTTAGTAGCTATGATTTGATGATTTGAATAAAGAGATACATAGAAGATTTCATCATTGTAGGTTTGTATTTGGTTGATGAAAATCTTTTTATCTATCTGAATATTTCCTGTTTGAAGTGTATTGGTAATATTGTAGTCTTCATATGTTGCTATATAATGATCTATTTCTTTTTCACGAATGGAATAAGAACCTTCCTTTAAAACAGGAAGATTAAGAAATGAATATTTCCAGTTCTCTTGTTCACTAATATTTTGAGAAGCAATCAACGTTTCATTCGCATAAAGGTCAATTTGAACACTTTGTGGACGTAATCCATATAAATCATTCTGATCATTCCAATATTTAATACCATTGATTTGAGTTGTTTCTATTGGTTTTTCAGGAATCAAAGGACCACCACTATAATTCCACATATGCCCTTCTGAAGTACTATCTAGGTTAGCAGCAATAATCCCACCATTATAATTACCACTGCGATGAATTACATTTGCATTAGGTGCTACGACATGACCAATACCATTTCCATAAGCATTTGGCAAAGTGACTTGTTTACTATAAGGAATATTGAAAACGATATTCATATTGCTTCCATATTCACCAAAAGATGAGGGAGTCATTACTCCCGGTAGTATCACATGATTTGTAGATAAGATATTGATAATGGTTTGTTTTTGATAGCTTCCAATAAATTGAATACGATTGATTTCTTTCAAGACACTTTCTGGTATTGTAACACGTTCACCAGCATAAATTTGTATACTATCAATTCCATTTTTTTTGATAATATCATCTTTTGTCAATAAACGAGAAGGTAGATTTGAAAGCTGAATCGTTTGATTCATAATCAAATTTTTAGCCTTGTCCCAATCAACATAATGATCTGTTTGGAATACATTCACTTTGTTATTGACATAATCAGCACCATTGACTTGATAAACAAAATCATCACCCCCATATACTTTCTTAAAAAGTTTATTTATAGTTCCAATATACTGATCGGTTTTCATATGGCTAAAAGAACTGTTTGTCCTACTTCCAGAAGCTATTTTCCCTTGAATATAGCTAGAAATACCTTGATTGTAGTCACCAAATGTAAATCCTCGATCACTTTTTTGATTATATAAATCTCCTTTGGCAATGATGGGCCCTACGATATGCACTCCACTGACATTATTAAAAGAAAAAACATTAAATTTACTTAATATATTTTCAATTGTATAAGTGCCAGATGTCGTTTCAAAAGTTGAAGATGTGTTTGCTTTAATATTTGAAGCACTTAATATAAAAATCGATAACAATAAAACAAAATAATAGATTTTTTTCATGAGTTTCTCCTAAACAAAGTATATGACAAATGATATTGAATGTTACCATTAGGATATTCAATATCATTTATAATACCTCTCATTTATATGAATTATGTGTCGAATAAGAAGATGAACATGAAAAAAACAGGATATAACCATGAAAGAAACTGATGCTAATTATAATTAGAACATTTCGGTGGAGATGCTGAAAATATGATGAATATTCCCACTCTCACTCGAGGATTTCTTTTTTGGATTGGTGGTTTTTGACGACTTTTTTCATCAAGAACAATACAAATTACTAATACTTCAGTAAACTTTTCTTGTAAAAAAAACAAAAAAAAACGTTTAAACCTTTATTTTAGGCTTAAACGTTACTTTTTTAATGGTGGAGCTTAACGGGATCGAACCGTTGACCCCCTGCGTGCAAGGCAGGTGCTCTCCCAGCTGAGCTAAAACCCCATGTATATATAAATCGATGGTGGGCCTGAATGGACTTGAACCAACGACCTCACCCTTATCAGGGGTGCGCTCTAACCACCTGAGCTACAGGCCCAATATCGATTGCTTTGATATAATACCATTTCGTATAATTCTTGTCAACAACTTTTTTTAAATTTTTTTAATTTTTTTGAAACCCGTTAATTGAAAAAGTAAATGCAACTTTTTATTCTTGTATCATTGCTTTTAATTTTCAACTACCATCCTGCTTTTTGATACGCATACTGAATGGCAATTATGGTCTTGCTGTCCTTGATGGTTCCATCCATGACCAACTGGTATGCATCCTGCAAATTTAAGAAAAAACACATGAGATCTTCATCTGCATCCATCGCTTTCGGATTTGCTACTTTTGTAAGGTGCTCTGCTTCATAAATATGCAAGGTTTCACCACAGAATCCAGGTGTTGGATAAAAAGTAAAGATCTTCTTAAAATGTTCCGCACGATATCCTGTTTCTTCCTCCAGTTCACGGGCTGCAGTTATTTCCAAAGCTTCATTCAGTTCAATCTTGCCGGCAGGTATTTCCAATGTTTCTTCTTTTACAACATAACGGTATTGTTTCACTAAAAGAATGGATTGATTTTCTACAGCGAGTATTGCAACTCCACCCGGTGCCTGCACACACTCACGAACGCTCTGAACACCATTCTCACACAGTACCTCATCTTTTGTGACATGAATGACTTTTCCTTCATATATTGTTTCACTGCTGATTTTCTTTTCCACGTGGATCACCCTTTTTAATTATAATACAAAAAAAGATGGATGCTCCATCTTTTACACAAAACCTTTTGTCTGATAATAAGCCGTAATGCCTTGAACAATGCATTCAGCAATCTGATTCTGATAACTTTCTTTCTGAAGATTGTTTCTATCGGATGCATTGCTTAGAAAACCACATTCAATCAGAACTGAAGGAATCATTGCATTTCTTAAAAGATAAAAGTCTTGTTTCTTGATGCTTTTGTTCTGTGAAAACTGTTGATTGATCGCATTTTGTAGCAAACTCGCAATTTCTTTTGATGAAGTTATTTGATCTGAATAAAATACATGAATACCATGAACATCTTCACTCGTATATTTATTCATATGAATACTGATCATGAGATCATTTTTTTCATCATTGATGATTTCCATTCTTTTTTTCATATCTTCTTTTTTTCTATTCAACACATTTTCATTCACAAGATCTTTTTCATCTGTTCTTGTCATGATGATGGTAGCTCCCATATCCACAAGTTTCTTTTCTATTTTTTTGGCAATTTCAAGATTCAAGGGAGCTTCATAAACGTCCTGAAAACTGGCTCCCTGATCATTGCCTCCATGACCACTGTCAATAGCGATCGTGATACCTGCCAGCATTCCTTTTCTCTGATTGGATGAAATCATTGAAGGTAGAAACAAAAGAAAGAGCATAAAACATACAAGGATCCATTTTATCTTGTTCATAATCTATCGTATGAAATTATCTTACAAAACATTCATTTTTATGGCAAGCAAATGAAAAACATAGTAAGATACTATCGAAAGAGGTGAAGACATGATTCTTACTACAACGCCTTCCATTGAAGGAAAAAAAATTATTGCATACAAAGGCATAGTTTATGGTGAAGTCATCTCAGGTGTCGATTTTGTAAAGGATTTTGCTGCCGGTATCACCAACTTCTTTGGTGGCCGTTCCAATTCCTATGAACAGGAATTATGCGATGCCAGAAGTCAGGCACTGATTGAACTTGAAGAAAGAGCACGTGATTTGGGAGCCAATGCTATTGTCGGAATTGACACCGATTATGAAGTGCTGGGTGCCAACAATGGAATGCTGATGGTGACTGTCAGCGGAACTGCTGTCGTTATTGAATAATCAAAAAAAGCTTCTACTTTTCAAAAGCGGAAGCTTTTTTCATGAGTTTGTTTTTTGCTTTTACGTGTCACTTTTTCATTATGAATCATTTCCTTCATGACATTATCCAATTCCAACATTTCTCTTAATTCGTTGATGTCTTTGTTTTCTTCCATTCTTCCACCTAATTCACTTCTTTTACGTTTGAAACCCTGAATTATTACAATTTTATGATATTATTTTTATATTTTGAAATCAATAAGACAATGCCTCCCGTCAAAACAGGAAAATAAAAGGTGGCAAAGCGCCATAAGATCATCAAACTGGCAGCTTCACTTTTTGAAAATAAAGTCATAAACAATAGAACAAAGGTGCCTTCTCCCCATCCCATATCCCCTGGTAAAGGAGTCAAAGCATTAAGCATATGCTGATAACCGGAAAGCACCAAGATTTCGATCAATTGAACCGGCTGAAGATCCAAACGCATAAGCAATGCGACAAAGTAAGGCATCGCATAGGAAACCAGCACCTTGAAGCTATTCATAAGAATGAAGAGGATCGTTTTTGTTTTTTCTTTTTTCAGTAATTGCGTATTTATTGAAAACTCATGAATCATAGTATGTAGTTTT
This sequence comes from uncultured Traorella sp., assembly GCA_945938205.1. Lineage (GTDB taxonomy): Bacteria > Bacillota_I > Bacilli_A > Erysipelotrichales > Erysipelotrichaceae > Traorella. The sequence goes on from CAMEUL010000075.1 coordinate 4,987, forward strand.
TCTGTTGTGGCAGTGATATCTTTAATGATATGAATCTTAAACAGAAACTTCAAAACATGATGAGTCACAAATATGTCCAATTTAGGAAAATAAGACATGCCCCATAGAAAAGCAATTACCATGGTATTCATGAAAAAACCAAGAAACACAAGATAAATCAGAGATATTTCACTTGCCTCAAAGCCCTCTTTTTTCAAGAGGACACTGAGAGCAACCTGTCCCCCTCCTAAGGGTGTTACACCATTAAAGAAGGTTTGAATATAAGCTTGAAGGACCCCATCGATTTTTTTCACAGGACGATAAGCTTTTTCGATTCGATATAAAATGAATCCTGAAAGCCAAACAAAGCTGCTTCCTAGAAGCAGAATTGGCAAATATTCATAGAAAGAAATCTGGGATAGATTTTTTAGTATTTCATGTGCATCATCTTTCAATATCAAATAAAAAGCAAGAAGGATGATAAGAATCATTAAGATTTTTTGAAAGGTTTTCTTTTTTTTCATATTCCTATTGTATAAGGAAAGACTGCGTAAAATGTCGAAAAAAAGGAATCCAATGGATTCCTACTTGTTCATCAGGATATATAATTTTCCTTGTTTTACTTCATTGGTACGTGTTGTGAATTCTGTGTCCTTTAAATACTGAAAGCCACATTTTTCAATGACTCTTCGTGACTGGTTGTTTTCGTTAAAATGTCCACAAGTCAAAAAATCCATTTTTGCTTCTTCAAAGGCATACTGAATCACTCTTTTTACTGCTTCCGGCATCAAACCTTTTCCCCAGTAATCTTTACTTAATACATAACCGATTTCTCTACCTAAAAGTGAGTCATAAGGTTCTTTTAAATGATTTCTTTCACAGCTTTCTAGTCCCAAAGATCCAATGACTTTTCCTGTTTGCTTGTCCACAAGCGCGAATGTTAGCTTCATTTCAATAAATTTATCCAAGATCATCTGTGATTTTTCAATGTTTTCATGTGGCAACCATCCTGCCATCTGACCCACTCCATCGACAGAAGCATATTCATAAAAATCTTGAAGGTCTGACTGTTTCCACGCTCTGAGGATCAGTCTTTCTGTTTCCAGCACAACCTGGCTGATATCAACTTTCGCATCCATATCCTATCCTCTTTTCTGTTTGAACTATTATAGCACAAAGAAAAAAGAAAAAAACTGTATCATCTCACAGTCTTTTTCAATATTAAGTAAATAGGAGATTTGCCAAATATCGTTCCTTTACTTATAAAATTTTTGTATACAATCTTTTTCATACAGATGCAACTTGTCAATTGCAAAAGCCACACCTTGTTCTTGGCAGCTTTTGGTGACATAATCAGCAACCTCTTTGCACTCCTCTACCGCCTGCCCCATCGCAATTCCGATCGTAGCATCCTTTAACATCTCCACATCATTATGTCCATCACCGAAAGCAATGATCTCTTTTTCATGAAGTGCGTTCATCAATTCATGAATTCCTTTTGATTTATGACATCCTGCTTTACAGATATCAATCGAGGTTGTAAGAGAAGGAGTTATTTGAAAAGAATGCAAGGCTTCTATTTTGGAGGTATCCCAACCAAGAGGAGCATAAATGATAGCCATAACCACATCCTCATGCTGATATTTTCCCACATGAGGAATGACTTCATCAAAATACTCATGAGCTTGTACTGTATTTATATCTTTTTCTTTGGTCAAATACCAATCATTCTTATTTGCAATGGAAAGGTTTAGACCTTCTTCATTACAATACTCATATAATTTTTCAAAAGCATCATGATCCAGATAATCGGCTGTGATCACATTTTGGTGTGCATCTAATACAAGTTGTCCATTATGTAAGATAAATCCATCCCAATCAATGTTATCTATAAGTCCCGCTCCTTTCACGGATTCCAAACTTCTTCCTGTGGAAAGCGCAATTTTATGGTTTTCTTTAAGTTTCCATAGTGCTTGAACGGTATCAGGATGAATACTTTTGGTATCATTGTCAAACAATGTACCATCGACATCAAAACATATCAATGCCATAAGATTTGAAGAAAGATGAAGCAACTGCTTCATCTCTCATTTTATAATAATCCAATAAATGAGCAGGCAATCGCAAGCACGATTGTTCCAATGATCAATACAACTGGACTCACTTGTTTTTTCTTCAATAAATAGAACATTAACAATGTATAAAGCATTGGTAAGAACTTAGGGAAAATATTATCGAAGAAAGCTTCCTGTACAGGAACTTCAATTCCGCCATCTACTGTGATAACTGGTAACAGGTTGATGTTTACATATGTCGCAATCAAAGCACCAATAACAGTAATACC
>CAMEUL010000076.1 GCA_945938205.1 uncultured Traorella sp.
AATAAACAGATCCTCCAGTTCTTGCTGAACCAGGGTCAATGGATGAATATTCCCGATATTTGGCTGATATCCCTCTAATGTAATATCAATTTTTTCTCTTTCAAGAGAAGCATTCATTTCTTTTTCTTCCAGCTCACTCTTCATCGTTTCGATCAGATTGCTGACATAGGTTTTGATTTCATTGACCTGTGCCCCAAACTGAGGTCTTTCTTCTGGAGAAAGATCCTTCATCATTTTCATGACATCTTGGATCGGCCCTTTTTTCCCAAGATAAAGAACACGTTTTTCCTGCAGTTGAGCAAGTGTTTCACAGCTTTGAATGGCAGCTATGGATTCTTCTTTCAATTGTTTCAGTTTTTCCATATTTTTCCTCTTTTCTAAAAAAAAAAGCGCAAACTCACAGGAACGCTTTAAGCGCGGTACCATCCTGTTTCATCTTGCGACACACTTATTCCGATAACCGCGGCAACGGGGGAGGATTGGTCCCACTCAGAGGTGAATTCCCAGGAATCATCTGCAGGAGGCTTCCAGTCGGTGACCCCCATTCCCTATCAGATGTTAGACCAGGTACTAGTCCTCATCAAAGTTTTACTGTTCACATTATAAATCATTGTTATTAAGGAAGCAAGATTTTTCGAAACTTTTTCATTTTTCTCTTTACATTTATGCAAGTTTTTGTTAATATAATAAAGCACTATGGCGGCTGTGGTGAAGTGGTTAACACAGCGGGTTGTGGTCCCGTCATGCGTGGGTTCGAATCCCATCTGCCGCCCCATTTGATAACAAAGCCCTAGAAATAGGGCTTTTCTTTATGTTCAATAATAATTCAGCAAATATTTGGCAAGCTTTTCAAAAATTATCAATGCATCAAAATGTTAACTAATGCAAATGAATAATTCATTTACTAGGATCATAAGACGCCACTGCGTCTTTTTTGTTTATTTAATTAATTATTTCAATTTTTTTGTCAGAAACAGATTTTCATTGGATATGTAAGAGTAGGAGGTAATATTTATGAAATCGATTTTCATAGCCTTTGGAATGATCATCATGTCCTTTGTGTTGTTTCTTTCTTTTGCTTGGTATATCCAGTTTGACCATGCTCAGAATGTGACTCAAACGGCTGTGAAAAGAGCTTTGATGTCCACTATGGTGGATTATGTAGACCAGAAAGATTTTGATGGAATTGATGCCTTGGATACATTTACAGAGTATTTCAAAGAACTCGCATTAAAGGATTATACCTATGATCTTACATTAAGCGGGTTTATGGAAGAACCCTTATTTATGCGTGTTCACTGTACGGCTTCAAATTCAACACGTTTAAAAGGTCTCACGATTGAAGTTGATGAAGCAATGATAGAGGAGTTGAGAGAATGAAGAAAAAAGTTGGACTGATTGGGCTGATATCGCTGATTGTTATCAATGTGCTTTTATTTAAGATCGTACTGGATAAAAGTGTCGATACGATTGAAGTTCCAGTAGACAGTCAGCGCATTCATCCACGTCCCCAGATTACAGAAGATATGAATCAAATGATAAAGGTACCAGCAGTCATGATCCAAAATGATTGTGCCATTGAAAAGAAAGAGGTACTGAAAAAATACACCGAAATAGAAGGCATTATCCCAAAAGGTTCTCTTTTCTATAAATCTATGCTGTTTGATGAAAAAGATCTTCCGGACTATCCCACATTAAAACTGAAAGAAGGACAAAACGTGTTTTCTTTGAAAACCGATTTGTTGAAGAGTTCCGGTAATACTTTAACGAACAATCAACGCATCGATCTATATGTGACAATTCATCAAAAGAATGAAAATCCGATCACAGATTCTCTGCTTCAAAGTGTCCGCATTATCAATGTGGTGGATCGAAAAGGTGTGGATATGACCAAAAGTGAACTGAAGGTGCCTAGCGTCATCAATCTGGCAATTAATAAGGAGTATGTATCACTATTGAAAAAAGCCAGTGAAATTGGATCCTTAGATCTGTATGCGACTACATTTCCCCAGGAGGAAGAATGTATTTTAAACTCGGAAAGCGCCATTCTTCCAATATTGTATGAATAGTTTTGATTTTGGTCCTTTGACCCCCTACATCGAGGATGCAGAAGTTACAGACATTAATTACAATGGAAAACAGCTATGGATCGATCATCTAAGTAAAGGAAGATACTGTGAAGAATTTGATGAAGAGGATTTTATCAAGCAATTCTGTTTCAAAATGGCAAACTATGTCAATTGCAGTTTCAACGTATCTTCACCCATTCTGGAGGCTGAAACCAAAGATCTGAGAATCAGCATCGTGCATGATTCAGTTGCGAAAAGCGGACACAGCATTTCCATCCGTAAAACACCGGCAGTGCTTCGTCTAAATGACGCCAAAATGATCAAAGAGAAATATGCCTCAAGTGATGTTCTGAAACTTTTAAAAAGAATGGTGGAAAACCATTGCAACATCATAGTCTCCGGTCTTCCTTCTTCAGGAAAAACAGAGCTGGTCAAATACCTGACGCAATTCATCCAAGACAGTGAACGTATCATTACTATTGAAGATACATTGGAATTAAGAGCCCATGATATTTATGAAGAAAAAGATATTGTTGCAATGCGTGTTTGTGAACGGTTCTCTTACGTGGATGCGATCAAAGCTTCCCTGCGCCAACGACCGGACTGGATCTTGGTCAGTGAAGTACGAAGCCATGAAGTAGTACATCTTTTAGAGTCTATATCCACAGGTACACATTTGATGAGTACCATTCATGCTTATGATGCTACCCGTATCCCTAAACGTATACTTCATATGTTTAAAGATGTTGAACTATCTAACTCCGTCATTTTAAACAACATCTATGAAGCCATCGATTTTGGGATCCATTTGGAAGCTGAAATTTCATCCAAAGGAATTCAGCGTTACATCAAGCAAATTGTTTGTTTTGAAGTAAAAGATGATATGCCTATTGCAACTGTGATCTATGATGGAAAGCTGCATTTGGATGCAATTCCGGAAAGCAAACTTCAGAAGATGAAAATGGAGAAAAAGAAATGATGATCGTAGTTTATAGTGTTTCTTTTTTGGGACTTTTGGCTATGAATCTTTTCAAAAAGAAAGAATTCTTCAAATATGGTCTTTTTCGCCGAAAAGGATTTACAGATTTAAAGAAAACAATTCTAACTTATGGATACAACTACAATTTCAAAACACATATACTAGTCATCTGTTTCTTTGTCGGCATGCTGGCTTTCATGTGTTTTGTCTTTGAAGTCCGTATTGAAACCTTTGTGTTCTTTGCTTTTCTTATATTGCTGATTTTTCCTCATATCCTCATCTGGCTTTTGTTTCATTCCTATCAAGAAAGACTTTTCAATCAGTTTACGATGTTTCTTCAGAACTTTATTGCTATTTACAAACTTCACCCAAAAACTTATCCGACACTATGTGAATGCGACAAAGTTTGGGAAGGACAAATCTTAAATCTGAAACAAAAAATGAAAAACAGTCTGCTGGAACAAGGTTCCATTGAAGCCTGTATGCAGATCCTGACGGATTTTCAACCTCATTTTATCGTACATAATCTTGCAACCCTCATATGTACGATTGAAAACCATGGTGGCAGTTATGGAGAAGGACTGGATCTGATTCAGGATGATATTGATGACTGGATCGAGGATATTTACACATTTAAGAAGCAGCAGAATGGAACCAAAAATAAAATGATGGGACTTTGTTTCATGTCACTGGGGATTGCCTATATTGCAAAAAGTATGCTGTCACAGATTCATTTCAACACACAGGGAGGTATCTATCAAATGTCCGTCTTTCTTTTCTTGGCATGTCTTATGTTCACAATTTTGATGGCTCATCGTATTTTTTCCAAGTCCTGGTTTGAAAAGGAAGAAATGTTATGATGAAATGGCTCATTCCTTTGGGAATCATCAGTATTCTGTTCATCTTTAATCAGACCATTGATCCTCTCATCGCATCTATTCTGAAAGAAGAAGATCTTGATGATTTTATTCCTGTCAACAGTGAAGAGTTTCTTTACAAAAGAATCAGAAAAGCCAAAATAGTCCTTCTTCTGCTCATGCTATGGGGAATGATGGAGTATTCAGTTTTCTATCTTGTACTTGTTCTTGTCCTCTTTTTCTTCTTTCTTAAAAAAGATTATTACGCCATAAAAAAAGAGCAAAAGAAAGCTGCAAATCTCATGAAATTTCAGTTTCCCATTTGGTTAAGACAATTGCAGATCCTACTTCAGACCAATACCGTTTCACAGTCACTTCGTTTATCCTATGAACATGCTCCTGAACTGATTCAAAAGGATTTGCTTATTCTGATTGAAGGCATTGAAAAGGATGCCGTAAATATTGCCCCTTATCTTAATTTTTTAAAGAACTTTCGATTGAGTGAAATCGAAAGAGCTATGAAATATCTATATCGATACAACACGGTTGGTAAAGAAGATGCTTTCTTTCAATTCAACCGTATGATTCAAACTACCACGAAATGGCTGAGAAGTGAAAGAGAAAGCCATCACAAAGATGTTTTGCTGATCTATGAATGGATTTCCATGGTTCCTCTTTTAGGAGTCACGATCCTTTTTATTGCCATTATGTGTGAAGTTGTCATGAACATGTTTTTAAACGGAATGTAAAGGAGAAAAATAAATGAAAGCTTTTTTTGAAGAATATGGTATGGTACTCATTGTTACTATCATTGCATCTGGAATGATCCTCTTTGCTGGAACTTTTAGAGAAACCATGCAGGCCACGATTGAATCACAATGGGATAAAATGACAGAGGAATCTCCACTGTAAACTATGAAAGGCGCCTTTGAATTTGGATTCATCATGATGTTTTCTCTACCAATTGTTGTATTTGGAATCAATTTCATGCAGATTGCAATGACTTATAATCAGGCAAGGCAATTTCAGAATTATACGGTCATGCAGATCGAACATCAAAACCGATTGGATGAGAGCGTCTATGAACTGATTGATGAAGGCAAAAAATACTGTCCAACATGCAAAATAGAAATAACTCCTGTAAATCAGAGATATGATGTATGTGTCACCTTTCCCATTGATATCACACTGGTGAATTATCATGCTCAAGGAGTCACACATTTACTGACGCAAAACATAAAGTAAAAGGACCCTTTTTCGGGTCCTTATTCGATTGAAATATATTTCTTATTTTCAACCTGTTTGGTTTCCATCTTAGGAAAATCTAAGCGTAGGATACCATCTTCAAATTTCGCTTTGATGTCTTCATGAGTCACCTCATCACCAACATAGAAGCTTCTTGAACAAGATCCATAATATCTTTCCTGACGGATGTAGTTTCCTTTTTCATCCTTGTCATCTACTTCATGTTTCTTGTTGGCAGAAATCGTCAGATATCCATTTTCCAGTTCAATCTGTACTTCGTCTTTCTTGAAACCAGGCAGATCCATATCCAGTTCATAACTCTGACCCATATCCTTGATATCGGTCTTCATCCAATTCTTTTCATGCTTACCAAATACTTGACGGTAAGGCACAAAATCATCAAATACATCATCAAATACATCTTCATTAAATAATCTTGGGAATAACATAAACGTACGCCTCCTTTTTACACGTAAGTGCATATCATATGTAGTATATGGTATTTCACCTCGATTACACTTATCATTATAGTCAACAAATTAGCAGTTTCAATAGTTGAGTGCTAATTCTTTTTACACTCTTTGATATTTGTAAAAAGATTTGATTCTTCCATAAAAAAAACACTCTTTTGTGAGTGCTTTTTCGTCTTATTTTGTTAATTTGCTGGCTGCAGCCTTGTCTAAGATAACAACAACATCTTTATGATTCTGAAGTGCACTTGCTGGACAGCTAACATCCACATTTCCTTCAATCATGGCTTTTACGGCATCAGCCTTGTTTTCACCGGTAGCAATCAACAATACCTTGTTTGCTTTCATGATGGTTGCGATACCCATTGTAATAGCATGTGTAGGAACCTGGTTGATATCTCCGTCAAAGAAACGGGCATTGTCCTTACGTGTTCTTTCCTGAAGTTCTACGATATGAGTGGTTTCTTCAAAAGGAGTTCCCGGTTCATTGAAACCGATATGTCCGTTGCCACCTAATCCAAGCAACTGGATATCCACCTGATAGTTTTCCATGGCTTTTTCATAGGCATCACAGTCTGCTTTTGTATTACCATAAGGTAAATGAACATTTTCTGCAGGAATATCCAATCCACTGAACAGATTAGTGTTCATGAAAGTGAAATAGCTTTCTCTGTGATTGCGATCCAATCCTACATATTCATCCAGATTGAATGTTGTGATATTTTTATAGGAAGTTCCATTATTTTTGTGGTCTTCGATCATGTTTTTGTAAAGACCCAGTGGTGTGGAACCTGTTGCCAGACCTAATACTGCATTTGGCTTGTTTGCCACCACTTCTTTCATTACCTTGAATGCTTCAAGGCTTGCTTCTTCATAATTATTAGTAACGATTACTTTCATATTACTACCTCCTCTAATAGAATACCATTTATTGAAGAAAATTGACACCCCAATTTCAAAAGATTTCAAAAAAGTACTTTCAAAAACATGAAACAGAAAAAAAGAGACAACACTGTCTCTTAACGAACTTCAATGATTTTCAAAGTGTTTGTGGAACCTGTTCCCTGAGGATATCCGGCAACCAGAATAATGGTTTCACCAATTTTGATACCATGTTCCTTAGCAATACGGCGAGCCAATTCACATTCATTGAGTTGTGTATTCTGAATATCACTCAAATAAGTGGTGACACCCCACTGTAAAGCTAAGCTTCTTTCAACATCTCTTTCAAAGCAAACAGCTATGATTGGTGATTTTGAACGATATTTAGAAATTCTCTTAACTGAGTTTCCACTCGATGTAAAGCAAATAATTGCTGCTGCTTCAAGGGACAAGGCACTATCAGCTGCAGAAATACCAATGGCATCTTCAATCGTTTTACGTGATGTGGAAACAGCATGTTCCAGTCTTTCACGATATGGAAGTATTTCTTCCATGGCTGTTGAAATGCGAACCATTGTATTCACAGCTTCAATCGGATATGATCCAACAGCACTTTCTCCTGAAAGCATGATGGCATCAGTACCATCCAGTATAGCATTGGCAACATCACTGGCTTCTGCACGAGTTGAACGAGGATTATTCTGCATGCTTTCCAGCATATGTGTTGCGGTAATGACCGGTTTTCCGAAATCATTCGCACGACGTATCATCATCTTCTGAT
>CAMEUL010000077.1 GCA_945938205.1 uncultured Traorella sp.
TGGCTTATCGTTTAGGAAAACGGGCAGATAATGAAGTCAGCGCTAATCCGGGACTTGATCTAGAAAGTATAAATAACTAAATTATTCACAAATATTTTAAATGTGATATAATAACATTGGTGATGAATATGACAAACAGAAATGTTCCAAAAGCAACCATGCAGCGCTATCCGGTATATCTGAAAGCCTTGAGAAAACTCTCAAATTCAGGTGTAGAGAGAATCATGTCGAAAGAATTGAGCGAATTCGTCAATATTGAATCGACAACGATTCGTCGTGATTTTTCATTTTTGGGGAATCTGGGAAAACAGGGATATGGCTATGATGTCAATAAACTCATCGAGATTTTTTCTCAGGAATTGGGTCTTGAATTCGATGAAAAGATTATCCTTGTAGGTGCAGGAAACATGGGTAGAGCCCTTATGAAATACAACAAGTGGAATCATGTCGTTGGAGAAATCACATGTGCATTTGATGTTTCCCAGGATCGTTTGGGTGTACGCTTTGGAATCCCTGTTTATCATTTAGATGATCTTGAAAAGATGATTCCGAAAGGATGTCGAATTGCAATACTGACAGCTTCTACTAGTATCCAGGAAACAGTCGATCGTTTGGTGGCTTGTGGCATCATGGGAATCGTGGATTTTACTCATGAGCACATTCAAGTGCCAAAAGGGGTTGCAATCAAGAACATAGATGTAGTATCATCTATACAGGAACTGGTTTTGGAAACCAATTCATTAAATAAAAAATGACGAGGAAATGAGTCACCCATTGAAACCTTACAGCGACTTCATGACAGTGGAAGATGAAGAGGGGAAAATGATCGTGGAACACTCATGGAGTTGAACCGGAGAAAATAAGTAGACGGTTCCGTAAACAGGCGTTAACGGTGAAAAGATGCATATCATAAGATATGAATCAGGATGGCACCGCGTATCCATTACGTTCCTGAATGCAGGAACGTTTTTTATTTAGAGAGAGGAGAAAATATGTTTGAATTTATGACAATCCGTGAACTGTACGAAATGATACAGTCACAAAACCATGTAGAGCTGGATTCTATTGAATATGTGCAGCTGCAGGGGTGGGTTCGTACGAACCGATGCAACGGTAAACTTGGATTTATCGAATTCAACGATGGAACGTATTTTAGAAATGCCCAATTGGTGTATATGAGCGAACTAAAAAATTTTGATGAGGTTTCTCATTACCGCAGCGGATGTGCACTGACGGTAACCGGAAAATTTATTCAGACTCCGGATGGCAAACAGCCTTTCGAAATCCAACTGACAGAATCCATACTGGAAGGAGACTGTGATGAAGATTACCCTCTTCAGAAAAAACGTCACAGTTTTGAATATTTAAGAGAAATTGCTCATCTTCGTCCACGTGCTAATACGTATTACGCACTATTCAGAGTCAGAAGTGTACTTTCGATGGCGATTCATGAATTCTTCCAGGATCAGGGATTTATTTATGTCCATACACCACTGATCACAGGAAATGATGGAGAAGGTGCCGGTGAAATGTTCAAGATTTCTACTACTAGCAAAGAACACAGTGAAGAATTCTTTGGGAAAGAAGCTTATATGACAGTAACAGGTCAGCTCCATGTAGAAGCCTTTGCTATGGCATATCGTGATGTATATACTTTTGGTCCGGCTTTCCGTGCAGAATACTCCAATACACCTGTGCATGCTTCTGAATTCTGGATGATCGAACCGGAAATCGCTTTTGCTGATCTGAATGACAATATGAATCTGATTGAAGATATGATCAAATACTGCATTGACTATTTGCTTGAAAATGCACCTGAAGAAATGAAATTCTTCAATGATATGATCGATCATGAAGTCAACAATCGATTAAATATGCTTCTCAACAGTGAATTCAAGCGCATGACTTACACAGAAGCTATTGATATTCTGTTGAAATCAGGCGTTAAGTTTGAAAACAAGGTAGAATGGGGCATGGACCTTAACCGTGAACATGAACGTTATATCTGTGAACAAGTCGTGCATGGTCCGGTCTTCTTGACCGATTATCCAAAAGATATCAAAGCTTTCTATATGCGCCTCAATGATGATGGCAAAACGGTTGCCGCATGTGATCTTCTTGTACCGGAAGTTGGTGAACTGGTCGGCGGAAGCCAAAGAGAAGAAAGATATGATGTATTGAAGAAGAGAATGGATGAAATGGGCATGGCTCAGGAAAACCTTCAGTGGTATATGGATCTGAGACGTTTTGGTGGATGCAAGCATGCCGGATTCGGACTTGGTTTTGACCGTTTCTTGATGTATCTGACAGGAGTTTCAAATATCCGTGATACAGAACCATTCCCTAGAACACCACGCAACTTAAATTTCTAGACTCATTTGAGTCTAGTTTTTTCTTTATGTTTCATTTATAATATTCTAAGAAAGGTTTGTATATGGCATATGTAAAAAGAGCGCGAAAAAAAATTAAATGGAAGATCGTAATTCCTCTGGTACTACTCATCATGGCAATGATTTATCTGGTTGTGACGATACTTTTCCCACGCCCAAAACAGAGTGAAGGAATACAGATCTGTGATTATTCCATTACCAAATCAGCTTCTCTTTTAGAAAAAGAACATACAGAGATTTATACAGTCACTGATTATTTTTTCTATGGCGAAACATTGACCTTTCTGAAAAACGCCTATACTTTAGGAGAATATGATGACATCTATGGAAAAACCATTAAACTGTTGAATCTATGTAACGGGCATGAAGTATTGTTTCAGCTGAACAATACCATTGATCAGCAAATAGAACTGGGAGAGCTGGAAAATGGCATGTATGAGGTTTATGTCATCAGCAATCTTAAAGAATATCGAATGGTAGCTAACCAAGCTATTCGTGATGAAATACATACGATCACACGTCAAAATAATCAAAAGAAAGTAGAAGTGATTGCCAGCAATACACTTGTGCAGGATAAGACGCTCGGTCAGCAGTATGTTTATCTGAATATTCAGGATGATGAAGCATCTTCTGATTATGATATCATGATCGATCCTTACGGAGGCAATGATGATTATGGTCTTGGAATGGATCTTGGTATTCAGAAAAACGGTTTGAGTGAAAATGATGAGATGTATAAGGCAGCTTTAGTGTTAAAAGAAAAACTGGAAGCCTATGGTTTGAAAGTTGGTATCACAAAAGAGAATATGGCACAAAAGATGAATGTCAGTGGAGATGGTGGAAGAGCCTATAAAGGATATGAAAGCAAGGCAAAACTCTTTTTGAACCTTCAGTTTAATGATTCTGCCTATTCTGAAACCAATGGTATTGAAATTACACATTCTGCCTATTCTAGTGCGAAATTGGCGAATCAGATCATTCACGATTTGGAAGAAAGCGGATACCTGAAAGGTTCTTTATTGTATCCCGGAAGTATACAGAATGGAACTCATAGTCAACTGACCAAAGGGGATGCAAGTGCTCCAATTTATGATCGTGAAATGGTCATTCGTGAAACTGGCGGAAAAGCGACCGGAGCGGGCAGCATGAGTGAAAATATGCGAACCAGCAATTCATTTGCGAAAAACAATAACAAAGGAATACAAACCTTGGTCATGCGATTGATCTATGTATCAAATCCTATGGACTATAAGCAGTGGATGGATCATTCTGAGGAAATTATGAGCAGTATTGCAGATTCTGTTGCCATTTATTATCAGATTGAAAAAGAAGGACAATAAAATGAAATATCAGATCAACAAAGGAAGCAAAAGCTTTGGAAGTGTGAGTCTGTTTGAAAATATTCAGTTCGAAATACGAAATAACGAAAAGATTGCCATTATTGGAAATAATGGATGCGGGAAAACGACCTTGATGAAAATCATCGCAAAAGAGGAAGAACTGACCAGTGGTGTCATTCACCAAGCCAGTGACTGCCGAATCGGTTATCTCGCACAGACAACATTCTCAAATGAAGAAAACAGTGTGCAGGAAGAAATGAACACTGTTTTTCAAGATGTGCTTCAGATGAAAAAACGACTTGAAGAAGTATACGAGCAAATGGAGAAGGATGCCAGTGAGCAATTACTTAATGAATATGCTTCTCTCCAACATGCTTTTGAAGAAAAAGGCGGCTATCAGATCGATGCCCAAATAAAAACTATTTTTACGAAATTCGGATTTCGTGAAGAAGATCTTGAAAGAAAAATTTCAACCTTTTCAGGAGGCCAAAAGACAAGAATTGCTTTTGTAAAGCTGCTTTTGTCCAACCCGGATGTATTATTACTGGATGAACCGACCAATCATTTGGATCTGGCAACCATTGAATGGCTGGAAGGCTATGTCAAGCGGTATCCGAAAGCAGTGGTACTGGTGTCCCATGACCGAACATTCATCAATAACGTGGTGGATGAAATCTATGAGATCGAATTTGGAGTCATGCGTCATTATGTAGGAAACTATGATGCTTATCTGAAAACCAAGGAAAGCGATATTGAACGTCAGAAAAGTGCTTATGCCCGTCAGCAGAAAGAAATTGAAAGAATTGAGGCCCTGATTGAAAAATTCAGATATAAAAAGAACAAGGCAGCATTTGCGCAAAGCAAGATCAAATATCTGGAAAGAATGGACAGGATTGAAGATGTGAATGCACCACAAAGAACATTCAAGGCACACTTTCACGCAAGAATACGTGGCGGAAAAAGAGTACTGGAGGTCAAGGATCTCTCCATCGGATATGATCATGAACTCTGTAAAGTGAATTTTGAAATCATGCAGAATGATCGAGTGGCTATCATTGGCCCGAATGGGAAAGGAAAATCAACGTTGGTCAAAACCATTATGGACATCATTCCTGCATTGGGTGGTGAAAAAATGTTGGGACATCAAATCGAAACCGGCTATTTTGATCAGGAACTGGCACAATTTGATTCCACCAATACGGTTCTGGAAGAAGTGTGGAATGAATATCCTGAGATGACACGAAGTGAAGTGAGAACGGCTTTAGGATGTTTTCTATTTACACAGGATGAAGTTTTTAAAACCATTGACTGTTTGAGTGGTGGAGAAAAAGTACGTTTGTCTTTAGTGAAACTGATGTTGAAACAACCAAATTTCCTGATCATGGACGAACCAACCAATCATTTGGATCTGGCAGGAAAAGAAGCCCTTGAAAAAAGTTTGAATGAGTATGATGGAACGATGCTTTTTGTTTCTCATGACCGTTATTTTATTCATAAGCTTGCGACAGCTATCCTCTATATTGATGAAAATGGTGCTCAGTTCTATAAAATGAATTATCAGGATTATCTTGATCGTAATCAAAAAGCATCTTTACCAAAGAAAAAAGATGAGGAAATCAAAGAAAAGAAACCTGCAGAAAGAAAAAACATCAATTATTCAAGAGAAATCAAGAAACTTGAAAAACTGATCGATCAGAAAGAAACTGAGATTGAAGAACTTCGCGAATTAAGATTTGATCCGGAGTATTATCATGACTATCAGAAAATGGCACAGTTGGATGAGAAAATTGATGACGTCAATAATGAAATCGAAAATTTGATGGCTCAATGGGAAGAATACAGTGAATTCTTGAATTAACAAAAATCTCTATTAATAAATCAAATTCTCTTTGATATGAGAAAAAAATAGAGGATTTCTAAGATTACCATAACTGGGCATATCTACCATATGCAAACAAGTGTCTTTCGTAGAAAGACACTTTTATTATATGTTCGTCTTCGGGATACACATTTTTTTATTTATGAAAACATTTACATATTTTATGAAAAATTTTAAAAAATTTCAATTTTTTCGTCATTTTCGCTTGCATTTTCTACGGGTATCGCTTAAAATACTTGAGTATATAGCGATAAGCTATTATTTTTATCAATAGGAGGATAAAAAGATTATGAAAAGAGTTTTAGGATTATCTTTATGTGCTCTTATGGTTGCAAGTCTTGCCGCTTGTGGTAAAGCAGGTAGTACTGAAAAGAAGACTTTCACTACAACTTATACAACAGATGTACAGAGTCTTGACTACGTTACCACTGCATTGGCAGTTGACCATGAGATCAACGCCAACTTGGTAGACGGATTGTTGGAAAATGATTCTACAGGAAAATTTGTTCCTGCATTAGCTGAATCATATGATCACAATGATGACTACACAGTTTGGACATTCAAACTTCGTCAGGATGTTAAGTGGGTAACATCTACAGGTGACGAATACGCTGAAGTTAAGGCACAGGACTTCGTTACAGGTCTGCAGCATGCCGTTGACTTCGAATCTGGAACAGCTTGGTTATTGGAAGGTCTTGTTGTAAACTTCTCTGAATACGAAGCTGGTACAGTTGACTTCTCTGAAGTAGGAGTAAAAGCAGTAGATGACTACACAGTTGAATATACTTTAACTGCTCCAACTCCTTATTTCCCAACTATGACTACTTATGCTATTTTATATCCAGTGAACGAAGAATTCTTGAATGCTCAGGGTGCTGGATGTAAATTAGGAGCTCCAGACAAGGAAACTTGTGCATTCGGTACAGTTTCTCCTGATTCAATTCTTTACAATGGTGGATTCATTCTGACTAAGAATGATGCTAAATCTGTTCAGGAATTGACTAAGAATGCTAACTACTGGGATCTTGGAAACATTCATGTTGATAAAGTAACTCGTCTGTATGACAATGGAGACGATATCTACTCTACAATCAAAGGTTTCGAAGCTGAAACTTATGATACTGCTTCATTAGTACCAAGCTGGGAAGACTTTGAATCTTACAAAGAAAAATACAAAGACAACTATTATACAACATTGCCAAATGCTTCTGTATTCGGTACAAACTTCAACTACAACCGTACAACTTATGAATACACTAGCCACACAACTGATGAAGACAAGGCTAATACAAAGGCTGCTATCCTGAACAAGAACTTCCGTCTTGCTTACATGGCTGCTTATGACCGTGTTGCTTACTTGTCACAGTCTGCACCAGAAGATGTTGCCGAATTAATGTTACGTAACATGAATAACTTCCCTGATGTAGTTACTTCTTCTGATGGAAAAACTTATGGACAGTTAGTAACTGAAGCTTACAATGAATTAACAGGAACAACTGTTGATTTAGCTGATGGACAGGATCCATTCTTAAGTAAAGATGCTGCTTTGAAGTAT
>CAMEUL010000078.1 GCA_945938205.1 uncultured Traorella sp.
ATAGATTCTAAATTTGATACCTTTTTGCATTATCCCAGTTTATCCTTTTGTCTTTGCGATGTTTTCTGATTTTCAATGTATTGTTTAATTACTTCCAGTGGGGCATCACCCACTGTAGATACAAAGTAGCTGTTTGTCCAAAGGGTAGGCATTTTTGTCCGGAGATATGGAAATTCCTTTCTTAAAACCTTAGAAGTATAGCCTTTTAAGGACTTTACAGCCTTGTGGATGCCGAACTGCGGATCTACTTCCATCAGTAGATGAACATGGTTTGGCATGATTTCCATTTCCAGAATGTCTACAGACAGATTTGTAGCATACTCTTGAAGTAGCTCCTTTAATCGTACATCTACACCATTCGTTAATACTTTTCGTCTGTATTTTGGACACCATACTACATGGTATTTACAAGAATAGACGATATTGTTATTTGATTTATATGTTGTATCCATATTTGTATTATACCATACTTATATATCTAACACTATCTATTTCTGAACATTCAAAAAAAATCCCTTATATCCCCATAGTTAAAACTAGGGGTTTTACGGAATTCTCTGATAAATTCTATATCTTCATCATAAACAGCACTCAAAAGATTTAGATTTTGATATGAGCAAAAATCTTTTCTTTCAGGTTTTACTAGCTTTACGAATGCCCACTAATTCAGCAATCTGAGAAACAGAAGTTGCCTCAAATCCTTGCTTAGAAAACAATTCCAGGGATGCTTCTAAAATCGCTTGTTTTGTTTTTCCTTTTTCCATAGTTTTATCTCCTAACTCTGGTAGAATAATTTCAGTATACCGAACGAACGTAGGTAGCCAATAATTTCATAATAGATTCTGAATTATTTCAAAGTAGGTATAACATCATATATGAAAAAGATTATAACAATCTCCCTTTTTCTATCAATATTCTATATTCACTATAAAATAAAAAAAGATCGCATTTGCGATCTCTTAGTAATTCTTGCTTTCTTTAGCAAATACAGCCTGTGGATATCCACATACTGGGCAAATACCAGGAGCTGCTTCATTTTCAACACGGTATCCGCAGATTCCACACTGCCAAACTACTTTTTCATCTTTCTTGAAGACTTTTGCATTGTTTACATTATCTAATAATGCAAGGTATCTTTCTTCATGAGCTTTTTCAATTTTACCAACTGCTTCAAATTGGAAAGCAAGTTTGTTGAATCCTTCTTCTTTAGCAACACGTGCGAATTCAGCATACATATCTGTCCATTCATAGTTTTCTCCTGCAGCAGCATCTTTCAGGTTTTCTGCTGTTTCAGGAACCATATCACCATGCAATGCTTTGAACCATAATTTTGCATGTTCCTGTTCGTTTCTTGCAGTTTCTAAGAACAATTCAGCGATCTGTTCCATTCCCTGTTCTTTTGCTTTTTCAGCATAATAAGTGTATTTGTTGCGAGCCTGAGATTCTCCAGCAAATGCAGCCATTAAGTTCTGTTCAGTTTTTGATCCTTTTAATTCCATTTTTTAGATTTCCTTTCTACAGACATTGTCTGTTTCTTGTTTTAGTATAAATCTTATTTAAAGAAATGTCAATCGACAAACGATATTTTGTTCGATACCTAAATAAGAATAATTCTTATTTACGAAGGATTCTCATGGAGTTTAAAACAGCAATTAATGATACACCAACATCAGCGAAAACACCCATCCACATATTGGCATAACCCAACATTCCTAAAAGAAGAATGCTTGCTTTTACCACTAAAATAAAGGTAATATTTTCATTCATGATTTTACGGGTGAACTTTGCCAATTCGATTCCTTTCGGAAGTGCTGATAAATCATCCTGCATTAAGACAAGATCACTGGCTTCCACTGCAGCCTCACTTCCTAATCCTCCCATAGCAATTCCTAGATCACTTCTTGCGAGCACAGGAGCATCGTTGATTCCATCACCAACAAAAGCAACCTTTCCCTTTGCTTGAACCATTATCTTTTCAAGCTCTGACACTTTATCAGTTGGCAACAGTTCTGCATGCACTTCATCAATACCGCATTCTAATGCAACGGCTTCTGCTCTATCTTTTAGATCGCCGCTTAACATGACAAGTTTTTGAATTCCTTTTGATTTCAGTTCTTGCAATGCTTTTTTGGTTGTTTTCTTTAAAGTATCTGATATTTCTATGGTGCCTACATATTCCATATCATATGCAACATGTACTAATGTTCCCATAGAATTTATTTTTTTGAAAACAATATCATTTTCAGACATCATTTTCTCATTTCCTACAAGAAGTTTCTTATTAAGATAGAGACACTGAATACCTTGACCTGCAATTTCTTTTACTTCGCTTAATAATTCTTTATCAGGTTCTTTTGCGTATTCTTTTAGGATAGAATTGGCAATTGGATGAGAAGAATAACTTTCAGCCAAAGCAGCCAATTTTATCGTTTCTTCTTTATTCTCTGAATATATTTCTGTTACTTGAAATGTTCCATTGGTCAGTGTTCCTGTTTTATCAAATACAATCGTATCTACTTCACTTAAAATTTCTAAATAATTTCCTCCTTTTACAAGGATTCCCTTTTTACTGGCACTTCCAATTCCTGCAAAGTATCCTAAAGGAATGGAAAGCACAAGTGCACAAGGACAGGAAATTACCAAGAACGTACAGGCACGTATCATCCATTCTTGCCATCCAATACCTGTATTAAAGAAATTCGGAAGAATCGCCAATGCAACTGCCATCATAACAACAACCGGAGTATAGATCTTCGCAAAACGTGTCATTTTTAATTCCGTTTTCGCTTTTCTGGAAGAAGCATTTTCTACCATTTCAAAGATTCGACTTAAAGTAGAATCACTGGCTTCTTTTAGCACCTGAATTTCAAGTACTCCATTTAAATTGATACATCCCGCCAATACTTCATCCTGTTCTTTAACATTTCTTGGGATTGCTTCTCCTGTAAGAGCGCTTGTATCCAAAGAACCGTTTCCTTTCTGAACAATTCCATCCAGTGCGATTCTTTCTCCTGGACGAAGTATCATTATCTCATTTACTTTCACTTCCTCTGGATTCACTTCTGTTTCTTTTCCATCACGAATAATTCGTACAGTATCTACTTTCAGATCCATAAGTGCAGCAATCGAGTTTCTTGATTTCTCAACTGCTCGGTCCTGGAAATATTCTCCAACCTGATAAAACAGCATGACCGCCACTGCTTCGAGATATTCACCTACAAATAGTGCACCAAGTGTTGCGATCATCATTAGAAAGTTTTCATCAAATACTTCTCCACGCAAAATATTCCTGAATGCTTTTTTGATAACACTGGCTCCTACTAAAAGATATGAAATCAAAATCAATGGATTGTTTTTCAGTATAAGACCAATAACAAGTACTGCAAGTCCTACAAGAACCATTATATTCTTGTAATCTTTCTTTTTATCGCTTTTATTATCATCTTCTATGATCTCTACTTCTTCTGCATCTAAAACAGCTTTTTTAACTGCATTTTTTACTTCTTCAAGTTTTTCATCTTTTTTAATATAGAAAATCAAGGATTTAGTTGTGAAATTTAAAGATGCAGTATCTACCCCGTTAACTTTTAAAACAGCCTCTTCAACTTTACGTGCACAATTGGCACAGTCTAATCCTTCAATTTTCCATTTCACTTTTACTGAATCTGCCTGCGCTGCTTTTGTTTCCACATGTTCAAAATGCTCTGCACAACAATCCTCATGGTCATGGTGATGTTCATGATCATGATGCTCGTGATGAGAATGTTCATGGTGATGCTCATGATGATGCTCATGCGTATGTTTTTTGATTACTCGTACTTCTTCCAGTTCTTCAATAAGATGGATCAGTTCTTGTTCAATGGATTCATTGTACTCTTTGTAATCAATCAAACATCCTAAGGTAGCAGCATTGACACTTGCGCTATTTACTTCTTCTCTACGATTTAATGCTTTTTCTATTTTTAAAGCACAATTTGGACAATCTAATCCTTCTAATATATATTTCTTTTCCATGGCTTCTCCTTTACTCACAAACGTGTTCATATCCTGATTCGAATATTTTTGCAATATGTTCATCATCTAAAGAATAATAGATCACTTTTCCATCTCTTCGATATTTTACAAGACGTGTTTGTTTGAGTGTTTTTAGCTGATGACTGATGGCTGATTGTGATACGTTTAAAAGAGCTGAAAGATCACAAACACACATTTCTGCTTTCATCAAAGCACAAATGATCTTAATTCGAGTTGGATCTCCAAACACTTTAAACAATTCTGCAGTCTCAATCAACTTATCTTCTTCAGGCATTTCATTTTTGACCTGTTCAACTGTTTCTTCGTGAATCACGGTTACTTCGCACTTTTCGATTTCCATGTTATCATCCTTTCATATGAATATATGTTCATATGTTATTATATGCTTTTTTCAGAAAAGTACAATATTTTTTGAATGAAAATTTCTGAAACAATGTGAAAGCACTTATATTTATCACTTTTGTTTATCGAATAGAAACACCTGTCTTTCGATCACATACAAATTTAAAAAGTTTCAAAAAAGCCCTTGATTTAGGGTTTTTTGTTGTATATTATATGGATGTAGGAGATACAATAATGAAGGAGGAACTTATGAAAACATTATTGAAGTCATTCAAACTTGTGAAAAAAAGTAAGAAGAGCACAAATAACAAAGTAATCACTTCCCTTGATGTTGAACGTATCAATGCAGGTAATTCCACTTCAACATGGGGAATTGTATTCTATCGTTAATCTTACCAATTACAAGTTAAGAGGTTGTAACTTAGATCTAAGTTACACCTCTATTTTTTTATTCTTCATAAAGATGTCTAAAAAAGCTAGGGTTTCCCCTAGCAGCTGTGATATTGTTTATAGATTTCGTTTTTAGAGAGGCCATGTTCTTTGGCAACCTTTTTAATGGCTTCTTTTGTTGAATAGCCTTCCTCAATATAATTTTTGATGGCATCGTTCAGCACTGTGAACGGAATTTCATCTTTCGCTTCTTCTTCATTGTATCCTGCCATGACA
Source organism: uncultured Traorella sp. (assembly GCA_945938205.1). GTDB lineage: Bacteria > Bacillota_I > Bacilli_A > Erysipelotrichales > Erysipelotrichaceae > Traorella. Next base: position 5,044 of record CAMEUL010000078.1, read on the forward strand.
ATGACCATCTCGCCTTTTAAATCATCACAAATGTCAATCACTTCAGAAAGTGTACCACGAATAAACTCTTCGTGTTTTTTTGTGATTTCTCGAGCGAGACAAATATCACGATTCCCGAACACCTCAAGGAACAGTTCCAATGTTTTTCGGATGCGATGTGGTGCTTCATAAAAAATCAGGGTCTGTTTAATTTTTGAAAGTTCCAAACATGTTTTTCGCCGTTCCTGTTCACCAGATTTCAAAAATCCCACAAACATGAAAGGCTGTGCACTTAAGCCACTGGCGACCAAAGCATTGAGTGCCGCATTGGCTCCGGAAATAGGGACCACATTATATCCAGCTTCACTGACCATTGAAACAACAATCTGTCCAGGATCGCTGATCAAAGGATATCCGGCATCACTGACCAATGCTACATTCTTTCCTTCTTCTAATAAAGTTAAAAGTCCTTTGGCACTTTCATATTCATTATGCATATGGTGCGCAATGCAATGTGTCTGAATATCAAAGTGACTTAATAATTTCATCGTATTTCGTGTATCTTCAGCGGCAATCACATCCACACTTTTTAGAATTTCAATGGCACGTGGTGTCATTTCACCTAAATTTCCAATCGGTGTTGCGACAAGGTACAAGGTTGGCTGATCGTTTTCAAAACTTTTCTGGCGGATCATCTTTTTGACCAATCGATATCTGGCCACAATTCAGAAAAATCAAGGAACTGAACATCTTCCTTATTTTCTATCTTTGCCTGTTTCAGCAGCAAATTCATACTGGTGATACGATATCTGTTTCCTTTATATTCAATTTGAGAATTCAGTTTTGGCAGTCCTTCTCTCATTTCCTTGTATTGCGCATCTTCATACCGCAGACAGCACATCAGTTTTCCGCACTGACCTGAAAGTTTCTGAACATTCAGTGCCAATAACTGATTTTTTGCCATATTGATCGAAACCACATCAAAATCATTCATAAATCTTGAACAGCAGGTTTCCATACCACAAGATCCCAAACCTCCAACGATCTTTGCTTTATTTCGCGGACCAATCTGTCTCAATTCAATACGACATTTGAACTTTGTCGCAAGATCTTTTAATAGTTCACGGAAATCCACACGGTCATCTGCAACATAAACAAATATGATCTTGCTTCTGTCCAATGTGTATTCTGCTTCGATCAAGCGCATATCCAATCCTTGTCGTTCAATAGCTTCTTCACAGACCTTCATGGCTTTTAATGCAGCTTCTTTATTGCTTTCTACTGCATCCAGATCTTTCTGTGTCGCCTTACGGATCACTGGCTTGATTTCCATATCATTCGGCAGTTTCTGAAAAAGCTGACTGTCTTTCATCACGGTTCCAACTTCCAATCCACGCACAGTTTCCACAACAACCTTATCGTTGATCTGCAGTGTCGCATCATTGGTACCAAAGGTATACATTTTGCTGGCTTCTGAAAAACTGACGTAAACTATATGTGTATAAGTGTTTTCCATCATGACACCTCCTTCATTTGAAACATCATTGCATCCATCCATAATTTGATATTGATGGATTTATTCATTGCATCCTTATTTGTCCTGCATATTTTCAAATATTCCATGCTTTCTTTTCGGTCATATGCCTTCATCAGTGTTTTCCATTTTTCACTTTCACAAAGGGAAGCCTGACGAATTACATCCCGATAAAAAATCATCAAAATCTCTGTGAAGTAGACCATTTGTTCACGGTCTTCTCCTTTTTTATCATTGCCATTTATCTGAAGATTCAGAATGGCCATATCTTTATCACTTTTCCATGTTTCCAAATATTCCATCGCAAGAATACGGGCACATTGATAATTTTCTTCCTCACTGAAGCTTAAAATCTGATCCATACTGGAGACCATATGTGAACAAAGATAGCCATCCAGTTCATCCATTTCCTGTTCTTTTGCGAAATTCAAACAGTCTTCAGGTTTTGCTTTCACAAATGGAATTGGCTGACAGCGGGAAACAATCGTTGGAAGGATCCCATCCAGCTTTTCACTGATCAAAATAGCATATACGTCTTTTACAGGTTCTTCAAGAAACTTCAACAGCGTATTCAATGCATCC
>CAMEUL010000079.1 GCA_945938205.1 uncultured Traorella sp.
CAATGACTTCTGATCCATCAACATTCATACCGCGAACACCGACAGATTTTCTACACATTGGACGAATATCATTTTCATTGAAACGTGCACACTTCACATTGGATGAAGCCAGCAGAATTTCATCATCGCCGCCAGTTTCTTTAACACCCACGAGTTCGTCATCTTCATTCAGAACAATGGCAATTTTACCTTTTCTCATGATATTTGAGAACTGTTCCACATCGGTTCTCTTTACGATACCCTTCTTTGTTGCGAAAACATAATATCTGGATTCACTATCTTTCTTGACAGCTACCATTGCTTTCACTTTTTCATCCTTATCCAGTTCCAACAGATTTACAACAGGCAATCCTTTTGCAGTTCGGCTGGATTGAGGAATTTGATATCCCTTGATACGATATACTTTTCCTAAATTTGTGAACATCAACAGATAATCATGCGTAGACATCGTTAATAAGAAATCCACGACATCATCTTCATTAACGCTCATACCTTTGATACCTTTACCTCCACGATTTTGTGTCTTATAAGTATCTACAGGCAAACGTTTGACATAACCATTGGTTGTCATTGTAATGACGACATCTTCCACAGGAATCAGATCTTCATCTTCCATATCAAATGCCGCATCACTGATTTCTGTCTTTCTTTCATCTCCGAATTTATCACGAACTTCAATCAGTTCATTTCGAATGATATCCAGTACACGTGAATGATTTGCGAGAATATCTTTCAGATCTGCAATGGTTTCCAATAAAGTACTATATTCTGTTTCAATCTTGTCACGTGCAAGACCTGTCAGTCTTCTGAATTGCATATCAAGAATTGCTTTCGCCTGAATTTCAGACAATGCGAACTGTTCCATCAATCCGTTCATCGCACTGGCATCATCTTTTGAATTTCGAATCAGATCGATGATTGCATCAATATGATCGAGTGCAATGATCAATCCTTTTAAAATATGAGCACGATCTTCTGCTTTTTTTAAGTCAAACTTCGTTCTTCTCACTGTCACATCAATTTGATGATCAATATATTTCTGAAGAGCTTCTTTGATGCTTAATTGTTTTGGTGCACCATCAACTAATGCCAAGAAATTGACACCAAAGGATGTCTGAAGTGCAGTCATTCGATACAACTGATTCAAAATAACATCACTTTGTACATCTTTTCTCAGTTCAATAACAATTCGAATACCTTCTCGGTTGGATTCATCTGTCAGATCTGTAATTCCTTCAATCTGCTTATCACGTACCAAAGATGCAATCTTTTCAACCAAAGAAGCCTTATTGACCTGATAAGGAATTTCAGTAACGATCAGTCTCTTTTTTCCATTGGATAATTCTTCAGTTTCTACTCGAGAACGAGTAATGATACTTCCTCGTCCTGTTTCAAAAGCCTGTTTGATTCCGCTTCTTCCAAGGATGATACCACCGGTTGGAAAATCCGGACCATAAATATATCCATCCATCAGTTCAACGGTTGTAATATCAGGATTATCCATAATTGCTAGAATGGCATTGATACTTTCTGTCAGATTGTGAGGAGGAATATTGGTAGCCATACCCACCGCAATACCAACAGCACCATTCACCAGAAGGTTAGGAAAACGAGCAGGTAAGACTGTTGGTTCCTGTTCTTCTCCATCATAGTTATCCATGAAATCGACAGTATCCTTTTGGATATCCTTCATCATTTCCATAGCAATCTTTGACATACGTGCTTCTGTATAACGCATCGCTGCTGGTGGATCTCCATCGATGGAACCAAAGTTTCCATGTCCCTGAACCAATGGATAACGAATAGAGAAATCCTGGCTCAATCGAACCATTGCATCATAAACAGCACTATCCCCGTGAGGATGATATTTACCAATAACATCCCCGACGATACGGGCAGATTTTTTATAAGGTTTATCACTGGTGATTCCTAATTCATTCATTGAATGCAGGATACGTCGATGTACCGGTTTTAAACCATCACGTACATCCGGTAAAGCACGTGCCACAATGACTGACATAGCATAATCAAGGAAGCAATTACGCATTTCAGTCGATATATCACGTGTTTCCAAACGCTCAGTATTGATTTCCATAACGGCCTCCTTCATTAAATATCAAGATTCTTCACATATACGGCATTTTCCGTAATGAAATTTTTTCTAGGTTCTACATCATCACCCATCAGCATTTCAAATATCTGATCGGCTTCCATTGCATCTTCAATCTTTACTTGGATCAGTGTACGATTTTCCGGATCCATGGTTGTTTCCCATAACTGTTCCGGATTCATTTCTCCAAGACCTTTGTATCGCTGAATACTGATCTTATCTCCCATTTCCGCTTTTAAAGCTTCCATTTCTTCATCCTTGAAGGCATACTCAATACGATTTCCCTTCTGAAGTTTATAGAGTGGTGGCTGTGCAATATAAACATATCCACCTTCAATGATCGGTCTTAAGTAACGATAGAAGAATGTCAGCATCAGTGTACGAATGTGTGCACCATCGACATCGGCATCGGTCATGATCATGATCTTATGATAACGCAATTTAGAAATATCCATTTCTTCACCAATACCACAGCCAAATGGCGTGATCATCGAACGAATTTCATTATTTTCAAAAATTCTGTGAAGACGTGCTTTTTCAACATTCAAGATCTTACCACGCAATGGAAGAATGGCCTGGAAACGTGAATTTCTTCCCTGTTTGGCACTTCCACCGGCTGAATCCCCTTCGACAATATAGATTTCACATTCACTGGCATCTTTACTTGAACAATCAGCAAGTTTTCCAGGAAGTGATGTAATTTCCAAAGCAGTCTTTCTTCTAGTAAGTTCACGCGCTTTTTTCGCAGCTAATCTTGCTTTTCCTGCAAGAATTGCTTTATCGACAATAATCTTGGCAGTATTAGGATTTTCTAGGAAGAAACGTTCCAACTGTTCACCAAAAATAGATGAAACGACTTTTCTGACTTCAGAATTACCTAATTTAGTTTTTGTCTGTCCCTCATACTGAGGATCCGGATGTTTCACAGAAATAATAGCTGTTAATCCTTCGCGAACATCATCGCCGGAAAGACTTTCATCCTTCTTGATTAGATTATTATCCTTCGCGTAGTTATTGATGACACGTGTTAATGCAAGACGGAAACCTTCTTCGTGAGTTCCACCTTCTCCAGTATTGATGTTGTTACAGAAAGAATAAATGCTTGGTACATATCCATCATTGTACTGCATTGCAACTTCACACAATACCTCTTCATCTTCACCTTCACTGTAAATGATTTCTTCATGGATTGGTTGTTTGCTTTTATTCAGATAAGCCACATATTCTTTAATACCACCATGATATAAATAATCTACTTTCTTATCTTCTGGTTCAAATTCAAAAATTAAATGAATTCCTTTATTTAAAAATGCCAACTGGCGAATTCTTTTATTCAATACTTCAAAATCATATTCACAGGTTTCTTGAAAAATTTCAGGATCCGCTTTAAAACGTACCAAAGATCCATGTTTTTCTGGATCACAAGGACCTATCACTTTTAAAGGTTCTTCAATATTTCCACCATGGCTGAACTTTACAAAGTATTCTTTTCCTTCATTAAAAACAGAAACACTTAACCATTCTGACAAGGCATTTACGACAGAAGCACCAACACCATGAAGTCCTCCACTGACTTTATAAGCGCCACCGCCAAATTTACCACCGGCATGAAGAATCGTAAAAATAGTTTCAACTGCACTAATACCACTCTTAGAATTGATTCCAACCGGCATACCACGCCCATTGTCTTCCACTTCTACAATATGATTTTTATCAACACGAATGTGAATTTCATCCGCATATCCAGCTAAAGCCTCATCAATTGAATTATCTACGATTTCCCAAACAAGATGATGAAGTCCTCTTTGGGAAGTAGAACCAATATACATTCCTGGTCTCTTACGGACTGCTTCAAGTCCTTCCAAAACCTGAATATCATCCGCTTCGTAAGAATGTTCTACTTTTTCTTCCAAATCATAGATTTCATGCTTTTCTTCCATTCGATGTATCCTCCTTCTTTTCATTTCCATTTTCAATAATGATCGTATTGATCTCACGATCATAAGTCTTATAGATCATTTCTGTCGTGGAAATGAATATCTGTATATTTTCAGGTAATAAATTCATTAAATCACTTCTTCTTTTTTCATCCAGTTCACTGAACACATCATCCAATAAAAGAATGGGTTCATCATGAATGATTCGTTCGATCAGTTTCACGATACCAATCTTCAAAGAAAGAAGAATCGTTCTTTTCTGACCTTGAGAAGCAAATTCCTCTGCATTTTTTCCCTGAATCATTAAAACAAAATCATCTTTATGAATTCCTTTTTCAGTACTTTTCAAAAATATATCGCGATCTATATTGTCACGATAAATTTTCATGATTTCATTTTTCATGTTCTCAACCGTATCCGGTTTCACAAAAGTTTTATAAACGATTGAGAAACTGGTTTGATCCGATGACAATTTTTCATAGAAAGGTTGTGATATTTTTTGAAGATCATGAAGAAACTGATTTCTTTGATAAATCAGGATACTTTCCAAATGAGCACACTTTTCATTTAAAATTTCAAGATAATCTTCATTCAAATGTTCATTTTTTAAATAAGCATTTCTTTCTTTCAAAACCCGATAAAATTCATTTAATGTGAACAAATAGGTTTTCGAACATTTCGATAACTCAATATCCATGAATCTTCTTCTAATTTTTGGTTGAGAAGAAAAAAGATTCATATCATCCGGTGAAAACATGATCACATTCACAAAACCAACAAAATCGCTGACTTTTTTGATTGGATTATGATAAAGAAACAGATTCTTTCCAGATTTTGTATAGATGATTTTCATATCTGTATGACGATTTTTCTTTACAATATCTGCCTCAATTTTAAAAGAATCTTGTCCTTCCATAATGCAGCACACGTCTTCTACATTTCGATGAGTTTTTGTTGTGGAACAGTAATAAATACTTTCCAGAAGATTGGTTTTTCCTTGAGCATTTTTCCCTACGATATAATTGATGCCCTTAGAAAAAGAGAAAGACTGATTCAGATAATTTCGATAATGAACTAAGTGAATTTTTTCAAGAATCATTCGAGTTCAAACGTCTGATTTTCAATGACAATGACATCACCGGAATACAGTTTTCTTCCTCTTCTGTTTTCCTTTTCACCATTGACTTGAATACTCAGTTCCTTCACGGCTGATTTTGCTTCTCCACCTGAAGAAATAAAATCACATACCTTCAATAACTGACCAAGTGTAATCATTTCTTTATTCAGTTCAATCTTCATAGTGACTCCTTTTCTCATCTGTATAATTATAACATATTTCCACCATTTTTTGTGGAAATAATAAGAAAAAAAGCTTGAAAAATCAAGCTTTCTAAGCATAAGTTCTCAGTGGCAAAACAAGCTGCAGAACTGATTGATCATCCACACTTTGAATAATAAAAGGTTTCATTTCTCCAGAGAAAGAGAAGCGTACTTTTCCCCGATTTATAGCCTTCAATGCATCAAAAACATACAGACCATTGAAAGAAATATCCAAATGTTCTCCCTTAAAGGTTGCTTTTGTAAGATTTTCTTTACTGCTACCTACTTCCTGTGCACGGCTGGACAATAAACATTCATTTTCATCCAATGATAATTTAATGACACTGACACCATCATTTTTAATAAAACTTGCTCTGTCAATTGCACTTAAAATATCTTGAGAATCAATTTCAAGTTCATAAGCAAAGGATACTGGGATCAAACGTTCTGTTTCAGGGAAAGATCCATCAATCAAACGTGTCTGAATCAATGTATTTTGAATAACAAACTGAGCTTTTTTGTCACTCACTGCAATCATCACATTTTCATCCAATTCAAGTGTTTTCATAACTTCAATCAAATTTTTTGCAGGAATGGTGATATTGAAATTCAATTCATTTTCAAGATCAATTGTTTTCTTTGCCAGACGATAAGAATCTGTCGCAATGCAGTTCAGACGTGAATTGACACAATTGAAATTGACACCTGTCAGTACCGGACGAATTTCACTTTTACTGGTAGCAAAAGTTGTCTGAGAAATGATTTCTTTTAAGATATCACTTTTCATTTCAAATTTCATGGCAGGACATGTGAAATCAATATTTGGATATTCATTGGATCTCATACCATTAATCTTAATTTCACTGGTTGTTGAAATGATCCTAGCACTTGCATTTTCAATCATCTCAAATTCGATTTCACTGGAATCCATTTTACGAATGATTTCAAGAATATATTTTGATTCAATTACAATGCTTCCGGTTTCCTTGATTTTCAAAGATTCTTCTTCACTTGCACGAATCAGTGTTTTTATGGAAATATCAGAATCACTTCCAATCAGAACTAGACAATCTGATTTAGCTTCAATCTTGATTCCGCTGAAAGCAGGAAGAGGTGAAAAATTTGAAATAGCACGTGATACAACAAGTAAAGCATTGTAGAAAACACTTTTTGAAATTTTAAAGTTCATGATGACGCTCCTTTTTTATTTTTTATTTAAATGAAATATTATTATTAGGAATGTGGAATTGTGGAAAACTGTAGAATCTTCTTTATCCACGGCTCTATTTTACACTCTTTTGATTGTGGATGAAAGTGGTATTTTAGATTCCAAGCTTCTTTTCAATTTTTAAAACAGCACTTGAGAAGAGTTCATTGGATTGAATCAGCTTGTTGACCTTTTCATAGCTTGCCATGACTGTGGAATGATCTCTTCCTCCAAATTCAGCACCAATTTTAGCGAATGGCATATCCAGATGTTTTCTGGAAAGATAGATGGCAATATGTCGTGCATTGGCAATATTCGTAGTTTTAAGTTTTCCTTCCAGCTGAGGTTTTGTGAGTCCATAGAAATCACAGACAGCTTTTTTTATTTTATTGACGGTCAAGACACCCATTTGTTTGCTGTTTGGATCATCTTTAAATGCCAATACAGCAAAATCAAGATCGATAACCTTTGGATTGTAAAGAATGGCTTTAAATATCAGTTTATTCAGCATGCCTTCCAATTCTCTGACATCACTGGAATAAGTGGTTGCAATATATTCAAG
>CAMEUL010000080.1 GCA_945938205.1 uncultured Traorella sp.
CAAGCTCATCTGTATAATTAGAAACCTTGTAAGATTTATAATGATATCTTTCAGGCAGGATATTATTCTGATTTCCTTCAAAGTGAATCACTAAAGGCACCCATTTCACATGATCGATATGGATATCATCTCCCTCTTTGATAAAATCAAACTGGATCATCCCGCCAATGGCATTATTTGTAGTCAGCATGCCGCCAATAAAATTGCCTAAGGAATAGACAACCAGTGTCTGATTGCCGTTGACTCCTGTCAGCCATTCCACAGGCTGTATGACATGTGGATGTGTACCAATCACGACGTCTACCTCCAGATCGGCAAACAGCTGAGCATAATGTCTTTGAAAGCTGTTTGGCGTAAAAGTATTCTCATCGCCCCAATGAGCACTGACAATGACGACATCACTGATTTCTTTCGCTTTCTTTACATCTCTTATGATCGTATCATCATCAAAATAAGATACATTATAAGAATTTGCAGGAACGATACCATTGGTACCATATGTATAAGCCAGATAACTGAATGTAATTCCCTTTTTTTCAAAAGTAACGATATGATCATAGTCTTCCTGACTTAAATAAACACCATCATAGTTCATTCCTTCGATCTGAGATAAAACATTCAGTTCATTTCTGATTCCTCTCTCAGAGCGGTCTAAAGCATGATTGGTAGCCAAATTAAGCAAGTTAAATCCAGAGTCTTTCAAATTTTGAGCAATTTCCTGAGGTGAATTGAAGCTTGGATAGCCACTCAGACCTAATTCAGTACCGCCCAAAATCGTTTCCTGATTGATAAAAGCAATATCACTTGCTTTCATGTCCCCAGCAACATCCTCATACATCGCTTTGAAATCAAAGCTGCCATCTTCAAGCTGAGCATCCTGATAAACAGTTTCGTGAATCAGATTATCTCCCACACCTGAAAAGGATACCACAATCTCTTTTGGCATTTCGAATTTACAGATCTGTGTTTCTGTTTTCTGACTGGAACAGCCGACTAATAAGAAAGCTGCCAGCAAAAATTTAATTCTTTTCATGATTTCCTCACTTTCTTGCTAAGTATTCTTCTAAGCACCAATTATTCTGATACATGATCGTTGCGGCTTCCTCGCCGACATAACGCAAATGCCAGCTTTCATATCCATACCGTGTAATATCCTGCTTTTCAAAAGGATAACGCAGAATAAAACCAAACTGATGCATATTTTCTAAGATCCAATCATAAGCTTCATAATTAGCAATCTCTGTATAATTAATATGATCAAAAGTAATATCAATGGCTAAACCACTATTATGTTCACTCTGTCCAGGACGGGCATAATAAAGATCACATAATTCCTGTCCATATATTGGAAGATAATAGTTATAAAGACTTCTCTGATATTCATAGGAACGATAGGCTGCAATCGCAACAATATGAATGCCTTTTTCTTCTAAAGCAGCCTCTACCAATTTTTCATAAGCAATTTCCGCTTCCTGACGCAAGACAACCTTGCTCATCGTTGTACAAGAATAATCCTCTCCTATCTTGCATGGATATTTGACTTCCACCATATCATCCGGTACATATCCTTCAGGCAATGCCCAAAATTTATTGACTAAAAGTGTCATATCTGAAAAATCACTCACATAAGATGTGGTCTCAAATGGTTCTAAATCCATATTCATATTCACATTTACTACTTTCTCTTCATAACTTCCTACATATTTTAAATAACGATCAAGATTTTCTTCTCTGAAATAAGGAATGGAACTAAAACCATACAGATCTTCATCACTGACTTCATGATCAAGCAAAAAATTGACATGATCAGCAGTAGTAAGTTGAAGACGACAGTAAGCATTCAAATGTTCCTTTTTAAATTCACCCTCATCCAGCATCAGCTGAAGCGATGCCACCTGTTCACAGTCATTTTCTGCAATCTCCAGTACTTCATTTTCTTTAAGAATTTCCTGCTGTTTTTCTGTATATAGACTTGGTTTCTGAGAACAGCCACCAAGTAGTAAACACACAATGATAAATAGTCCTCTTTTTTTCATTTTATAGATCCTTTCTTCGGTTTTATTATATCATAACATCAAAAAGAAAACATTGAAAGCATGTTAACATTCATAAGAATCATTCCTAAAAAATAATGCTTTGATTCTCTAAGCAAGAATTACATCAAAAAAGGGCATCATCTGCCCTATATCTAAGTATTTTTCTATTTCAAATGAGTAAACATTTACAAAATCACAAAAGATGAGGGAGTTTTTCACATTTTCTGATTAAAAAAGTTTCGTGTTTCCCACAAAACTTTATTTTACTTTATCATGAAATATCTAATTTTTAGAAGATTTGAAGTAAAGTAACAAATTTAAAAGTACCAAACCGAAACTCAAAAACAAGTAAAGCCAAAATACATAACTATACTGTGAGTCAAATTCAACTACTTTAATTTGTTCATCACTGGCAATTCCTATATTCCACATAAGAAACATAGCATTTGCCAACAGCACAATACTTACTAACAAAGATACGATACTAATTTTCTTCATGTTTTCCCTTCTTTCTCAATCAATAATAACTAATTCCTAGAGTTTTGAATCTTTTTCTTTGTCTAATTTGTCGATCAATTTGATCATAAGTCTTTTTGTTCTGGATGCAAATCCAAATAACAACATAGTCTGAATAATTACACATATTGCGATGATCGCTACCCAGAAATTATTTTCTACTATAATATATCCCATATGTACTCCTTTATTACTTTAACCATAACTATAGAATCAATGTTTCAATCAGGATGCTACTGTAATACTCGTTTAATAAACATTTTATAATAATGTAGATAAGTGAATAGCTGTAATGAAACATATTTCGTGTCCTTCTATTCAAATTCTACTATTATATATAGAACGCGTAGTGTCATTTCGAATAAAAAAGGATTTTGAACAATTTAAAATTATATGATCTACCTATTTTAATTATAACAGACTTATAAAAATTTTAAAGTGGTATCCTTGTTTAGAAAAAATTAAAAAAAGTTACAAAAGAATAAACAAAAGAATTATCTTCCTGTTGAAGAGTACAGGAGGATTTTTTTGTTACACTTTTGTATAGATGTGCTATTCCAATCCTACTCTATAAAACATTATAAAATTGCACTTCCAGCACATATGATGAAATTATTTGGATTTTTTATTAAAATATCTTTTCTTTAATCTATATAAATAAAACCACATTAAAATCATCAAAATTAAACCGATAATAAGGCTTATTAAGGGACTAATAACATTATTATCCACAAAATATCTTAGCAAAATTAACAGTATTGGTTGTAATAAAATAATTAGTTCTAATTTTTCAAATGTTTTTTTTGTCATAAACTACCCCACAATAACTACATTGTATTCCCAATATCCATTACAAGCAGCTGAATGCATCGGGACACATCCAGGTATCTTTTTTTGGATATATTGTCCAGTTAACTCATATTGTATTGTTTTATTTGTATCTGGTGCAATTATATGAGAAATTACGATTCTGCAAATATCAAAACCTGTAACATACTCAATAGTAGAGCACGCACTAACAATTTTAATAGTCCATTCAATAATGGCTTTTCCGATTGCTATCCAAGGACCTCTTGTAATTAATTCGTTATCCCCATAAACATGTCCATAGTCTTTTATTGTAATGCTTCCATCTTCTTTATATTCGACTTCCAATCCGTTTGTATAATTTTTCACTAAATTTCCATCATCATTAATAAATGTACTTTCTTCTATCAAATCTATTGTATTACATTTATTAGCGCATACATTAGTACTTTCGCTTTCTTTAGCGGATACACTATGTTGAAAATTTAATAATATAATTGCAAATGACATAACTATAGATAGAGTTTTTTTCATAAGATTGCCTCCTACTAAATCCTAAATTAAATTTTAACAAATAAGATTATTCATTTTTTGAAAAGATAATTATGTTTCAAATATATTAGCTAATCAAATTTTAGTTTAATAAGTGTTTAAATATAATGTAAATAGATGAGTAGTTGTAATGTAACAGATTGCACGTCCTCCTATTTAAAACGACCATTTCCATCTGCAAAAGGTAAATATGTTCAAAAACAGCATGGGAATATACACTTCCCAAGAAATAATCTTTCAATTCTGGTTTATTGATTTCTTTCAGCAATTCCTTCAAATCTTGTTCGACATCATTAGGATTACTTCCGATTTCATTTACTCCTATTACATAATCATGTTTTTTGAATTCTCTCGGTCTTTCTTCACTAATATACTGTCGATGTTCATCATAAGTACCTTTTGTCGATTAATAATGGACTTTCGTGATAATATCAGACTGTATTTACTTTTTTTCAAGACGATAGAAACACTTTTTTAAAAGGGAGAATAAAATAACAATATTCCGAATAATAATAATACTAAAATATAGAAGAGATCTTTTGCATCATTTTTTGATTTTCTATTTTTAAAAATTAAAATTAAGTTTACAAGTATTATTGGACCAACCATAAAATATTTCTTAAAAAACAACCCTGTATTTTTTAGAAAATCATTATTACAAAACACCAATAACTTTAAAACTCCAATGATTATACAAATAATTATTGCTGTATAATACAAATAATTTTTTTTCAAGCTTTCTTTGTATTTATTTGATAACATATTAACCCATTAATCGCCAATACCAAAGCACTACTTGCGATAGAATACTTTGCTGCTACACTAGCAAATGCAACCTGAAACGAATTTGCTTTAAAGAAATATTCAACAGTTATTTGAGATGCAATAACTCCGAACTCTCCTAATAATGCGGTTAGCATACAATTAATCCAACCATCCCAATTAATTATAATTCTATTTGGAATACCCGTTGTACTAGGTGTACTAGGAACCGCACATCCTGGGTATACTGGATCCCCAGGAAGACAAGGAGCTCTTTGAATTGTGGTTTCTTCTCTATATAAATCGGCAGTTACATTAGCAATATCAACAAAATATATATTCTCTATATCATTTTTATTAAACACTGCATAAATTACTCCATTATATTCAAATAAATCCGAATAGTAATCTCCCGGTTCAGGATGTTCTCTTATACCTGAATTGTTTGCATTTTTAACTGTCGTATATTCACATTCCACACAATCATTATTTTTATATGCAACGATTCTATTGTTGCTTAAACAAAACAATAATGAACAAACTAAAATAATACAATTCATTTTTTTAACATAAATTCACCTCCAAAAATGTTTGAAATTCGAATTGATAATAAAAAATATCACTTCTTCATTTTTGTATCAATGAGGAATATATCTTTTTCGCGATGGGTTCCAATAGCACTCATTAATTTTAATATTTCTCCTTTCATTTGTTATTCTAATTCTTGTTTTGGATATTTTTCAGTTATTCACATTGAGATATAGAAATGGCGTTCTTCCTTACTTTTTTGAACTTGATAATATTAATAGATGATTGGCTCAACTAATTTGTGTCACCACTGGTGACACAAATTCATCATTTACATGCGTTTCATAGAACTGCTTCATCCGATACAAACTGCTTTTGTTAAATCTTTTTAGTGTCGGATTGTTTTTTTTAATAAACTTAGCTACATTTTCAATCAGTTTATCATCAAATAATGAATTTAAAATAATATGATGAGGACATTCCCCAACACCCAGTACATGAGAATGAGTTCTTCGTTTACTGCTTTCAACGAATTGGCACATGATTCTTCAATGATTTGAATCAGATCGTTGAATTTACTAGTTTAATGACATTTGACATAATAGTCTTTCTTTTCAATATAATATAAAATAGAGTGAAAGGTTTTCTCCCTTATTAAAACTGACCATATAATTGGTCTACTTTTGTAATTTTAGTTTAATAAGTGTTTATATATGATGTAAATAGATGAGTAGTTGTAATGTAACATATTACACTATCTTCTACGAACTAAAAAACATAGTAACCACACACAATGTTAGTACAAATCTAAATAACTTTTTCATAAAATTACCTCAATCATTTCCTTCTAAATATTCTATTCATAAAATAATAAAAAATAACACATAAAACAATAACTACTAAGATGATATTAACATAATTAGGTATTTTTACTCTTTCCTGTCTATCATATCTCACTGATGATTTTGATTATGTCTATCCCATAATTATTTAACATTCAATATCAGTCTTTCTAATTCTTCATAAACCCTTTTCATATGATTTCCTACCTTTCTGCATTCCAATTTAATACATTAATATTTTATGGGGAATTATATTGTATTACAAATTCGTATTCACGTGAATATAACTGTAGTTTTGCACAAAAAAAACCAATACTACAATGTTGTTTTCAAAAAAACATCATGATATTGGTTAATCAACAAGATATTCACGTGAATTTATCTGTTTTCAATTAAAAATAATTTCTTTTCCTGATAGAAAAATGCTTGCTGATAATCTTCTTTTGCTTTGTACAGATCAATGACAATATTCAGATAAAAAATCATTAGATCTAGATCATCTTTCTCAACAAAATAGTCATACACTTTAACGGCTTGTTGAATCAGTGAATCTGAAGGTACTTTCTCATATTGAAGTACCAGCATATCAAACAACTTCAAAATCATTTTCATCTCACGATTCAGATTCAAACGATTCGCTTTCACGATCCAATGATTCGCCTCTTGGATATCATGTAGCTTATAATAACACCAAATATAATAAAGATGGATCCTATGATGTTTTGAATCTAGCTGATAAGCCCGATTTAGTTCAGAAAGGGCTTCTTCATATTTTCCATACTTCATATGAACATATGCCATTGTACGAATAGTTCTCGCCACATCTTCTTTTGGATCATGGATAAGTTCTATTACTTTTAGACAATTCTTATAGTTTTCGATTGCTTTAATGTAATTTCCTTTATAATCATAAAAATCACCATAATTCATCAAACAGTCAGCTATTCTTGGATAAGAATAGTATTTTTGAAAAATGTTCATGGCATTATCCAAAATCTCAAAATCATATTTTAGATTATGCCCCACAACCTGCGTTTTATAAAT
>CAMEUL010000081.1 GCA_945938205.1 uncultured Traorella sp.
TGACTATGAAACCAGTCAGGCAGTTCTGACACTGGCAGAAACCGGGCACTTGGTATTTTCTACCTTACATACCATTGGGGCAGCAAAGACCATTGACCGTATCGTGGATGTCTTTCCTCCTCATAAGCAGGAACAGATCCGTACGCAGCTTTCCGGTGTTTTAAATGCTGTAGTAACTCAGCAACTGGTACCTACTGCTGATGGCAAAGGACGAGTGGCTGCTTTTGAAATCATGATCAAGACACCGGCAATTGCAAATCTGATTCGTGAAAACAAAGGACATCAGATCAATTCTGTGATTCATGGAATGATTTCTCTGAATATGAATCTGGCAAGCTTAGTACGTCAGGGAAAGATCACACGTGCGATGGCCGAAGAATTCTCAAATTCACTTTTGGAATTAAATCAGCTTTTATAGTATGAAAAGAAATGGTTTCACATTAGTAGAAGTTATTGTCGTTATATGTGTCATGGCCATTTTGATGGCCGTATCTGTCCCTGTTGCTACAAGTTATTTTCAAGATGCCAATGAAAATAAAGTCATGAATGAAGCAAAGACTGTATTGGAAGTCGCAAAATCTCATCTTTCTATGAAAGCTTCTTTGAGTGGTACTTTTATTGAAGATAGGACACTTTCAGAAGAGCAGAAACAAGAAATCACAGAAAAAGCATATGTGGAAGGAGAATTAAAAAACTTGGAGTATACAAACTCTAAAATTTCTTCTTTTAAATATTGTAACTTGAATCTATGTGTGATTTCTACAGATGGACAAAATCTTGAATTAGATAAATAAAATGGAGAACGATGTCGTTCTCCAATTTTATTATTTATTTTCAGCGTCACAATAAATGCAACGATATGTTTTCTTGTCTTTATTGACAAGTTTGAACTTATGGACAATTTCCTGTTCCACAGATGTAATGCAGCGAGGATTCTTACACTTGATAACCTGTGTTAAAGTTTCCGGTAAAGCTAAATGTACTTTTTTCAACAACTTTCCGTCTTTTACTTTATTGACTGTGATGTTGCTGTCAATATATCCCAGCATATCTAAATCCAGATCAATGTTGGTATCAATTTTGATGATATCTTTTTTTCCATATTTTGTGCTGTTCACATTCTGGATAATGGCAACACAGCAGTCCAATTTGTCTAAATGCAGGTAATTGTAAATGCGCATACTTTCTCCTGCATGAATATGATCTAATACAATTCCGTTTTTTACACCATCGATGTTCATGTTATACCTCCTATTTAATTCCCAACAGGAATAGAATCAATGCCATACGAATATGTTTTCCACAAAGTGCCTGGAAGAAATAATCAGCTCTTGGATCATCATCAACTTCTACTGAGATTTCATTAACTCTTGGAAGTGGATGCATAATGGATAAATCTTTTTTCGCATGTTTCAGTTTTTCAAGATCTAAGATATAGCTGTCTTTTAAACGAATATAGTCTTCTTCATTGAAGAATCTTTCTCTCTGTACACGAGTCATATAGAGAATGTCAAGTTCTTCAATCGCATCTTCCAAACGTGTCACTTCTTTCCATTTCACATTGGCTGCATTCATTTTTTCTTTGATGTAGTCAGGAACTCTGAGTTCATTTGGAGAAATCAAAACGAATTCAATTCCTTCATAACGCAGCATCGCTTCGACCAGTGAGTGACCGGTACGTCCACACTGATGATCTCCACATAATCCAATAGTCAGATTATTGAATGTACCTTTGCGGCGCTTGATCGTTAATAAATCCGTTAAGGTTTGTGTTGGATGGAAATGACCTCCATCTCCTCCATTGATGATAGGAACGGTGGTTCTTTGTGCGGCAACAATAGGAGCCCCTTCCTTTGGATGACGCATCGCGATGATATCGGCATAGCATCCTACCGTACGAATGGTATCACTGACGCTTTCTCCTTTGGCAGCAGAACTTGAGTTAGCTGATGAGAATCCTAAAACGGATCCACCTAGTTCCAGCATAGCAGCTTCAAAACTCAAACGAGTTCTTGTTGAAGGTTCAAAGAAGAGTGTTGCCAGTTTTTTGTGAGCACATATATCCTGATATTCTTCAGGATGTGCCACGATGTCATCGGCAATCTCGATCAAATGATCGATTTCCTCCAGGGTCAAATCTGTGATGTTAATTAAATTTCGAACGTTTTCCATAAGATCTCCTTTCATTATTTCTTATATACACATTGTCCATCAACAAATGTTTGTTTGACTTCACCATACACTTTCATGCCATCAAAAGGTGTGGCTTTTCCCTTGGATACAAACGTGTTTCTGTCAATGGTATGTTCTTCATCAAGGTTGATGATCGTAAAATCAGCAATAGCTCCATCTTCTATATATATCTGAGGAAGATGGAAACGGCTTCTTGGATTTATCGCCATCAGTTTCATCAGCTGTTCCAGTGACATGAGCTTCTTCTGAACAAAATATGTATTCATCAGCTGAAAACTGGTTTCCAGTCCAACGATGCCAAATAGACTGTCTTTCAATCCTTTGTTTTTTTCCTCAAAGCTATGAGGAGCATGGTCGGTGGCAATCATATCTATGGTTCCATCTAGCACTCCTTCGATCAAAGCCTTTCGATCTTCTTTGGAACGAAGTGGCGGATTCATTTTGAAATCTCCGCTTTCCTGCAGATCCTCATCACATAAGATCAAATAATGAGGTGCCGTTTCACAGGTTACATTGATGCCTTCTTTTTTTGCCTGTCGAATGAGCTCGACACTTTCTTTCGTGGATACATGACAGATGTGATATGCAACTCCGGTTTCTTTGACCAGCTGCAAGTCACGCTCAACCTGTTTCCATTCACTTTCTGAACAAATGCCAATATGCTGATGTTTTTTGGCATATTCACCTTCATGAATATATCCGCCGTGAAGATAACTTTCATCTTCACAGTGAGCCACGATTGGTTTATTCAATGCTTTGGCCTTCCGCATGGCCTTTTTCATTAAATCGCCTTCCTGAACACCTTTTCCGTCATCGGAAAAACCGGCAACATAGTCTGCCATGGCTTCCATATCGGACAACTCACCGTGACCGGACTGATCCTGAGTAATGGTGCCAAAAGGCAATACATGAATACAGGCATTTTTCTCGATCAACTTTAACTGTTCATTCAGTGTATCGAGTGATGAAGGTGCAGGTTTTAAATTCGGCATGGTACATACAGTGGTATAACCTCCTTTTGCAGCTGCATAGGATCCTGTCTCAATCGTTTCCTTATAAAAAAAACCAGGTTCTCGAAAGTGGACATGAACGTCTACAAAACCTGGGACAATATAACAGTTGGAACAATCAGTTACAGAATCATAAAAAGTTTCCGATTCGTTATCAGTCACGATACGGATACAGTTTCCTTCAACTGCAAAATCTTTCTTCTCAAAACCATGAGGGGTAAATATAAAACCATGCTTAAATAATTTCATAAAATCACCTCACTGTCAAAGAGTTTACAGGAAAGAAGCCTTTCTGTCAAGATGAAGATGATCGATATTGACTCGGCGACATACCAAAACGCTGTTTAAACTGGCGATTGAAATTTGAAAGATTGTCGAATCCGACACTTTCAGAAATTGTAAGTATTTTGTCATTGCTTTCCTTCAGCATCCTTGCAGCGGCCATCAGTCTTCTCTCATTGAGATAGGCGGTAAAACTGCTGCCGCTTTTTTTCTTGAACCAGCGCATGAAATGAGAGGTGCTGTAGCCACATAGTCTTGCAGCCATTTCAACAGTGATCGGTTGTACATACTGCTTTTCTACCATTAATAGAAGATGTTTCATTCGATCATTGATTGTATCTACTTCCACTGAATCTGAGCCATGCAGCAATAAAAACAAAAAGCGCATCATGTTAGCTTTGACACCTAATTCAAACCCTTTGTTCCGCTGTTCGCATAAATGTTCGGTTTCAATCAAACAGTCTGCCAGTTTCTGATAATTAAGATCTTCAGCACGCAAAAGATGAGGCAGCTTGATCTTGCCGGCAGAAAGAGGCAGCAAATACTCCTGGGCACACACATCGTGATCAAATGAACCTAGAAAGCGCAGATCAAAAAGAAAGTTTTCATATTCCATGTTAGAAGAAGGCAGTGAACGCAAAGCATGTAGCGTATAAGGGGGCACGATAAAAATATCTTTTTCCTTGGCTTCTACCAAATCTACGCCAACCTGAACCAATCCTTTTCCTTTTTTAATGAAAATGAGTTCCATCCCCTGTTGCCAATGCAAAGAAACACTTGGAAAATCTTTAGGAATTGAACAGGGATAGATATTGAATGGAAATAGAAGACTACCATGCTTTTTTTCTTCAAAATAACCTTCATTGATCATAAGAATTCTCCTGATGATAGGATAGTATCATAAATGCACAGAATAATGCAAGAATTTGCATAAATACTATGATTATATAGAAGTGCAGGGGAGGATATTATGATGAACCTAGAAATTGAAAAACAATTGACTTCTTTATGTGGCAAAACACTGAAAGAAGCAAGTAATCAAGAAATCTATCATGCATTGCTTTTATATGTGCAATCAGAAAGCAAAAAGAAAATTCAAAAAGAAGAAGGAAGAAAACTGTATTATATATCAGCAGAATTTTTGATTGGAAAACTGTTGTCCAACAATCTGATCAATCTTGGCATTTATGAAGACGTGAAAGAAATATTGAATAATTCTGGAAAGAATTTGGCTGATCTGGAAGAAATGGAATTAGAACCAAGTTTAGGGAATGGTGGACTTGGAAGACTGGCAGCCTGTTTTTTGGACAGCATCGCAACCTTGAATCTTCTGGGTGATGGGATTGGACTTAGGTATCACTTTGGCTTATTTCATCAAAACTTTAAAAATAATCTTCAGAATGAAACACCGGATATTTGGCTGAGTGATGACTGCTGGGCTGAAAAAACGGATGTGACTTATCCTGTCATGTTAGCTGGAAAAGAAGTCAAGGCTCGTTTATATACGATTTATGTGACAGGGTATGAAGGACGTACAAATCGTTTGAATCTTTTTGATCTGGATACCATTGATGAAAGCATAGTGGAAGAGGGCATTTGTTTTGATAAAAGCAAGATCTTAGAGAATTTGACTTTATTCCTTTATCCGGATGATTCTGATGAAGCAGGACGTCTTTTGCGTATCTATCAGCAGTACTTAATGGTAAGTGCCGGAGCTCAGCTGATCTTAGAAGAATGTCATAAACGTGGATCCAATTATCATGATCTAAAAGATTATGCAGCCATTCAAATCAATGATACGCATCCAAGTATGGTCATTCCGGAACTGATACGTCTTTTGGAAGAAAAAGGGATTGAGTTTGAAGAAGCCGTAGAAATTGTTGAACAGGTTTGTGCTTATACTAATCATACGATTCTTTCCGAAGCTCTTGAAAAATGGCCAGTTTCTTCACTTGAAAAAGTGGTGCCACAGTTAATGCCTATTATTAAGAAATTGGATGAAGTAGCAAGAAAACGCAGTGATAATGAAAACACAGCGATTATTTTGAATGATGTGGTTCATATGGCACATATGGATATTCATTTTTCTCATTCTACCAATGGAGTTGCGCAGTTGCATACCGATATTTTAAAAGAATCTGAACTGGCAGATTTCTATGCATTATATCCAGACAAATTCAATAACAAAACCAATGGCATTACTTTCCGCCGCTGGCTGATCGCATGCAATCCAAAATTGTGTGCTTTCATTGAAAGTTTGATCGGAAAAGGATTCCATAAGAATGCAAGTGAACTTGAAAAACTGTTGGATCATGTCAATGATGAAAAAGTATTGGGTGAACTGATTCAGATCAAAAAGCACAACAAGCATCAGCTAAATGTTTGGATGAAGAAAAAACAGGGCATTGAACTCAATGAGGATGCGATGTTCTCCATCCAATCCAAGCGTCTGCATGAATATAAGCGTCAGCAGCTGAATCTTTTGTTTTTGATTCATCAGTATCTTGAAATCAAAAATGGTCATAAGCCAAGTGTACCGCTAGTCAGCATTTTTGGTGCCAAAGCAGCTCCTGCTTATACGATTGCGAAAGACATCATTCATGCCTTGTTGACACTTTCAAATGTATTCAATGAAGATGAAGCAGTGAAGAAGTGGCTGCAGATCGTCATGGTTGAAAATTACAATGTCAGTGCTGCGGAAAAGATGATCCCGGCGTGTGATCTTTCGGAACAGATTTCGTTGGCATCAAAAGAAGCCAGCGGTACCGGCAATATGAAATTCATGTTGAATGGAGCCCTCACTTTAGGTACGATGGATGGAGCCAATGTTGAAATTGCACAGGCAGTTGGCAATGACAATATCTTTATATTCGGTGCCAGCTCGAAACAGGTCATTGAACGCTATCAGAAAAATGACTATTGTGCCCTTGACTGGTATGAAAGCGATCCAAACTTAAAACGTGCCGTAGATTTTATTATTAGTGATGAAATGCTTTCAATGGGAAATGAAGAAAATCTGAGACGCCTGCATCATGAACTGATTCATAAAGATTGGTTCCAGACCTTCCCGGATTTTAATGCTTATTTAGTTAGAAAAGGACAGGCAATGGAAGAATACAGTCGCGATGAGAAACTGTGGGCTAAGAAGGCACTGATCAATATTGCCCATGCCGGTTTCTTCTCCAGTGACCGTACGATTGAAGAATACAATCGTGACATTTGGCATCTACATTAAAATCATAAGAGGAATCATTCCTCTTTTTTTGTAGAAATAGAAGAAACTTATAATAAAAGGATAAAATAAATATGAAAACGCTTGCATTTTTGTAAAGGCATGCTATACTAAGAATAAGGAGAAAACGTTTTCCTAAAAACGGAGGAGAGAAGAAAGATATGAAAAAATTCCTTAAATTATTCATGTCCGCTGCAATGGTGTTAACACTTGCTGCTTGTAATGGCGGACAGAAAGAACCTTCTAAAGTTACATTGAAGGTTTGGGCTTCTCAGGAAGATCAGGAAATTACAAACCAAATGGTTGAAGATTTCAAAAAAGCAGATGCTGGTAGTGGATGGGATATTACGGTTGCCGTA
>CAMEUL010000082.1 GCA_945938205.1 uncultured Traorella sp.
GTATGTGTGTTTGCAATCTGAGCAGCAGGTTGAGAAGATATTTTCTGCATCCAATCAACAAAAGGAAAAAACTGAATAAAAATCATGAAAAGGATTGTTCCAATCAAATTGAAAGCCAAATGAATGATTGTCGTTCTTTTCGCATTTCGGTTTGCATTCAAAGATGCCAGTACTGCAGTAATACAAGTGCCTATGTTTTGTCCAAAAATGATGTATATAGATTGATTAAGCTGAATCAAACCACTCTTAGCTAATGCCTGTAGAATACCAACAGATGCACTTGAGGATTGGATCAGTGCAGTAAATAAAGCTCCTACAAGAACAGCTATAAAAGGATGGGTAATGCTTGTTATCATTTGAATAAAGACTTCTGATTCTCTTAATGGAATCATAGCAGAACTCATCATATTCATACCAATAAACAGAATGCCAAATCCAGCTAACACTTCACCATAGCTGTTGACTTTTTTGATGCTGATAAATGTAGTCATGACAACTCCAAGAATAGCAAATATAGGTGCAAATTCCCCTGCATTTAAAGTAATCAGCTGCCCTGTAACTGTTGTGCCAATATTCGCTCCCATAATAATCCAAACAGCCTGTTGGAGCGTCATAAGACCTGAATTGACAAAACCTACGACCATAACTGTAGTAGCAGAGGATGACTGAATGACCGCTGTAATTCCAGCACCTACAAGAATACCTAAAAAGCGATTGCTAGTGAGCTTTTCAAGAATGCTTTTCATTCTATCACCTGCTGCTTCACTTAACCCGATACTCATTCGATGCATACCAAACAGAAATAAGGCAAGACCACCTAATAAAGTTAAAATGTTTTCAATTTCCATAAGATCCTCCATCCTTTTTGAATATAGCATGTCTTTTTTAAATTAAAGTAAATGCAATGTAAAGATCAGGTAAATTATGTAAAGTTTCTCAAAATCATGTCAAAGATCATAGTATTTTGTGTTAGAAAAAACTCATAGCGAAAACTATGAGTTATAATTTTGATATTTCAAATGTAAAATCATTAGAAGGATTTTGAAACAACTGATTCATTTTCTCAGTAACACGAACAGATAAAAGTGTTTTTTCTTTGGTCATGATTGGGCTTATAAAACATTGATTCAACAGGCATTCATTAACATGATTCACTTCATAAACAAACTCGCATGGACAAGGATATTCAATAATCTGTTCATTTCCTTCAACCACAATTTTCATTTTTCTGGCTTTCCAGTAATTTTCTACTTCAATATAACCTTTTGTTCCATAAATCACGGCTTCATTTTTGGTTTTCACATTCATAGTGATATTACTTGCGCCAACAATGTTTTGATTAATGACAAACTGAAACTGGCAGGATTCCGGAATTCCAGTAACAGCTTTGACACAAATACCTTCATATTGAAGAGTTTTCACATCAAATAGATGAAGAAGATATTCTACGGTATAGGCATTACTGCCAAATAAGGCACCTCCGCCACACTCTTTTGAATACATCCAATGATCAAAAGTATAATTTCCAGGAAAAGAAGCATGCATCGAAATATAGCGTATATTCCCAAGGACATTTTGTTCAATCAATTCTTTAATCTTATTAGTAATTGGAAGAAAGACAGCTTTTTGGGCTTCCATAATGAATTTATTCTTTTCTTGAGCTAATGTAAAAAGTTCCTCTGCTTCGACAAGCGATAACGTAAAAGGTTTCTCCAACAAAACATGCTTATTGGCCAGTAATGCTTTTTTTGCGTACTCATAATGCAAATAGTTAGGTGTTGGTATATAGACAATGTCGATATCTTTATCCTGTAACAATTCTTCATATGATCCATAAGCATTCAAAATATCTAATTCTTTTGCCATTTGTTCAGCTTTTTTCAAACTTCTTGAGCATATTGCATGAACAACTCCATGATCACTGTCCTTTACTCCCTGAACAAATCTTGGAACAATGGTTGCTGTGGAAACAATGCCATATCTAATTTTCATAGAATCACCTTTTCCTTTGGATCTTTCATCCTATTTTTATTTTATCACAACTCATACGAATAGCAATCAAACTTGATTCATAAGCGTTGGATCATTCATTATGAAAAAATGCTTGATAATCTCAAGCACTTTTACATTATTTTTCTATACTTATTTTTAGATGATTTTGTTCCTGATCATTTTCTAGCATGGTTTGAAGATATTTCCAGTAATGAGCACTTTCATCATTTTTTATGATCTGATATCCTTCACTAGCTAATATTTCATCTTTTACTTCATCCATGGTACCAGCGAAATAATGACGATTTGCCAACACCAGCATTTCAAGCACTTTCTTTTTTTCATCCTCTTTATAATTTACGTTTTCTTCAAATCGATTATAGGTCACTGTATCAAAATAATCGGCACTATTTACAGAAATATTTAATGATTCATTATCATATGTGATTGAATCTTTCGATATTTCAATCAGACCATATTGCAATGGATTATCCAACAATGAAGTCGTCACAACATCAAAAATTTCATCGATTTGTTTGATACTTTGCAGATGAATGTGCCCGCTTAATACTAGAGGAACATTGTATTCCTTAAATAAAGCAGCAATTTTTTCATTTTCATTAATTGTATAATTTGCATAGTTATTTGAATTATGAATGGCAAGATTATGATGCATAGCGATAAGAGGAACACGATTTTCTTTTTGGATATTTTTTAATTCATTTTCTGTCCATGCATAAGTGTTTTCAGTAAGTCTGCCACTGGAATTTAAAATCGATCCTGTCATCTCATGTCTTGCCGTATCAAGAATTAATAGTGAATACTGTTCATTCAAATCAATACGATAACTTAAAGAATTCTTATCTTGCGAAACAGCTAAATCATATCCTAGATCCTTATAGATGTTTAAAAAATCTTTTCCAGAAATATATTCAAGATCTATATAATCATCTTTTCCATAGCCTTTCGCAAACATATTGTCAATATCATGATTGCCATCAATTACAGCTACCTGTGTGCCATTCTTTTCCATCTGTTTCAGTTTTTCTGCAAGTTGCTCATGTGAATTTTTTTCTCCGTTATACGAAAGATCTCCTGTAAGAAGAATCAGATCCGGTTGTATTTCTTCCATTCTTTGTGCAAAAGCATCCAAGATTTCATCGGCATATGTGACCATTTTCCCATCACCATACAGCATATATTCTTCAAACCATTCACACTCTTCATAGTTTTCTTTCGCAAAATAATGCAAATCAGACGCAACTACAATTTTAAAGTTCTCCTTAACCGAAAGCGGTGCCTTATTTTGACAGCCAACCAGAAAAATACAAATGATGATCCATAATACTTTTTTCATAATGACTCCTTATAATATTCTTTATATATTTATATCATTATTTGATAATCATTTTCAAGATAGTATCATATTTCAAAGGATATTTTACCTGAAATACTATTAATATCATGTGTATATAAATGATCACTTTATCATACATATGAAAAGTGACTCCTTAATATTTTACTAATAACATTAAGGAGTCATTATATTTGACTATTTTCGTTTATTATTCGCTTTTCTGTTAATGATCATGAAGCAGGTTCAAAATGAACATGTGTGGATGGTTTTCCATCCTCTCCTATAACAGTATAATCATAGTATCGCACACCATTATCTTTATAAATATCATCAAGTGTTATAGGTTCATTGCCAATGTAATTTCCATTTTCATCATATTGAGATGAAAAGTATTCAAAGAATTCACCCGTAGTACGTTTCCCGCCTGTCATCTGCAAAGGTTTTAAATAATAGATGGCTTTACTCATGGAAGTAGCGCTTACCATGATAGCACGTTCACCGTAAACATCAAGTGTGACGTCTTTATCAATCATCAAGCAACTTTGACTCCATTCGCTGTTTAAATAAATTCCAATTCCATTTAAAGCATTGCCATTTTCATTGACGGATAAACTACCCGATCCGGTTATTGTGACACTTCCTCCATAACCGGCTCCCCAAATAGTTAATTGATCCAGATGATTTTCGCCAATAAGGCGAATAGTAAAGCTATTGCCCATCAGGTTTACATCCAAAACAGAAGTTGAAAAGTTTTCAAGTGTCAGCGTGTTAGTGGTAGCATCATAGTGGGCATTTGGAATAGTTGATAGCTGGTTAGGAATAAACTCGCCGTTGTTATCAACTGTGCCGAAAGATTCCCAAGCACTACCCATTAACAAAAACTTGTATTCCGATTCCCCAGCTTCGAGTACTCGAATATATTCTTCTGAACCAAGATCGCTCCAGGCATAGTCTCCCGCAAAATCCGGTTCTAGATTTGACAGAACTGGAAATGCATCGTCTGCCTTCTCTTTAGAAACATTTTCATCTATTTCTTCATTATCCACTGTTTTTAAATCATTCCCTAGTGGATCATAATCTAACGCAGAAAAGACGAGTGAAGTCACAGCTATGACCGATATAATTGGGGCAAGCATCATTTTTTTGATCCATCGGTGTTTTTCATTGTCATTTTCGGTTGATGTTGTCTTTATATCAGAAAACTCATCAATCATTGAATTGGAATACTCTTTTTCCATAAAGATGGTATCTTCCAGAGAATGCCATACTTCCATTGTGGCTTTTTCGTCAGAAGGAAAATGAAATTCTTCATCATGTTTATTTACCATAGCTGCCACACCTCCTTTCCCGATTCAATATTTATTTTTAATTGGTATGTACATCCACTTGTGGGAATGGACACTCAACACCCAGTTTTCTAAAACCAAGGAGCAGGTCATGATTTAAAACACGCACACCAGAAAATACATCTTTTTCATTTACTTCTACCAAAAAGCGTAGCACAACAGCACTATCTGCCAATGCCTGAACTCCTAAATACTGCGGAGGTTTTTTCATGATATCTGTTCGTTTTTCATAGATAGACTGCATAAGATCAGGAATTTGTTCTTCTAATTTTTCGATATCCGTTCCATAAGGAATACTGATATCAGCGATACTTCGAGATGGTTTATCAGAACGATTTAAAATATTTCTCATAGCAGAATTATTGATGATTTTTACATTATCTCCTGCATCGGTAATACTTGTTGTACGTATGCCAATATTCGATACCGTTCCACGAAAACCATCGACTTCTACGATATCACCGACATTGTACTGGTTTTCAAAAATCATGAATGCACCGGTCACTACATCAGCGATTAAACTTTCAGCACTAAAGCCAACAATCAGTGCTACAATACCAACGCTAGCAACAATTGTAGATACATTCACACCAATGATGGCTAGTCCCCAACATAAAATGATAATTCCCGCAACATATTTTAAAAGGCTTGAAAAAATAGATAGTACTGAACGAATGCGATGACTTTTTGGTTTTGGAAGACCCAATATCACAACTATTAAAGTTTCGATTGCAATAACGGATGCTACCATAATAATCACCTTTAATATTAGAGATGCATCAATCATAATGTTTCCCATATCCTGAAGACTGAATACGTTAGTGAAGATTCCTAGAGGAACCGCAACTGCCAAAATCACAAGACAGACAATCAGGCCTAAAAATTTCGATTTTTTCTTATTTTCCATTACAAATCTCCTCCTGAAAATATTTAAAATTTGTGCTTAATATCAGTATTATTTATGTTTTACAACTTATTTCATACTGATTTGACACTCTTTATAAAAATTATATAAGAATGTACTACTAGAAAAAGATGTGTTTCCAAATGGTCAGTGACATTTCGGGAATTGCTTTATACGTAGTATCCAATTTTATGGATATGAAAACATAAAAAAATCCCTTCTATATGCTTCAAATAGTCAGCACTGAAGAGATATCGTTTTCCGTATTTCAAATCTTTTCCTTTCGATTAGGTTTTCTTTTTATTTTTAACATGGTAATTTTATCCATAATCATAACCTTGTCATCAAGTGGTATCCAAAGCCACTTTCCGTCGTGTAATACTTTTGTCTTTTCATAAATATCTTGTAGTGGCTTTGAGATAGATTCTTTTATCTCGTACAATGAATCTATTGCTTCTGTAAATTCATTCCATATCAATAAAGTTTCTTCCGGTAATAATTCATTCAATTGTTCTTTCATACATTTTCCATTTTTAGTAAACTTCCTTGATAGATAATGTACTCCCTCTATAATCAATCATAAACGATTTTTCTTTATAGGAATAATATACTAAGAATAAAATAGTCTTAAAAAAGTGCCAACATGCAAATAAGCTTTCAGTTGGCACTTTCTTAATTATATGAATATTTTTAGTCCATTTCTATTCAAATTCAATAGTGGCAGGTGGCTTTGGACTCATGTCATAGCATACTCTGTTTACTTCATTTAGAATTCTGTTGGTAATGACCTCCAGAACATCCCAGTCAATCTTTTCGATGCTTGCTGTCATGGCATCAATGGTATTGACGGCACGGATGATAACCATATATTCGAAGCATCTTTCGTGATTCTTCATTCCTACAGATTTGAAATCAGGAACGACAGTGAAATACTGCCATACTTTTTTATCTAAACCTGCTTTAGCGAATTCTTCACGAAGAATAGCATCTGATTCACGAACAGCTTCAAGTCTCTCTCTTGTAATTGCTCCTGTACATCTTACTCCAAGTCCAGGACCTGGGAATGGCTGACGATAAACCATTTCAGCAGGTAATCCGAGTTCAATACCGCAGGCACGAACTTCATCTTTGAAGAGTTGCTTTAATGGTTCCACCAGATCAAATTGAAGATCTTCAGGTAAACCACCCACATTATGATGAGACTTCACCATCTTAGCAGTTTTCGTACCACTTTCAATGATATCCGGATAAATAGTTCCCTGTCCCAAGAAATCAATACCTTCTAATTTACATGCTTCTTCTTCAAATACACGGATAAATTCTCCACCAATGATCTTTCGTTTTTCTTCAGGATCTGCAACACCCTCCAATTTTCCAAGGAATCTATCTGTCGCAT
>CAMEUL010000083.1 GCA_945938205.1 uncultured Traorella sp.
TTGAAACGTCCTGGAATCGGACGGTAATTTGCATGGATATATCCCAAGATCTCATAACAGTGTCCTACATCCTGACAGATAATACGAATAGCCAGCAAATCCAGAATTTCATCAAATCGTTTATGCTTGGAAACCATCTTTTTATAAATACTGTAAAGATGCTTGCTTCTTCCAAAAATACGATACTGAATATGATGCTCATCCAAAAGATTTGAGATTTCTTCAATCATCTTTGAAACTTGTCCGTCTCTTTCAGCTTTCTTCTTTTCGACTAAATGAGCAATCTCAAAATATTTTTCGCGGTTTAGATACATGAAACTCAAATCTTCTAATTCATTCTTAATTTCACTGATACCTAAACGATGCGCAATAGGTGCATAAACCTCTAGGGTTTCTGCAGCAATTTTCATCTGTTTTTCTTCACTCATGAACTGAAGTGTTCTCATATTATGCAAACGGTCGACAAGTTTGATCAGAATCACTCGAACATCTTTAGCCATTGCTATAAAAATTTTACGATGGTTTTCTGCCTGATATTCCTTTTCATCCTTAAATTTCAGATTCCCTATTTTTGTAACACTTTCTACTAGCATGAAAACTTCTTCACCGAACAATTGTTTGAATTCATCTATATCAACATTACAGTCTTCAATTGTATCGTGTAACAAACCCGCAGCAATGGTCTGAGGACCACTTCTTAATGCGGCAAGAATATAACCAACATTGAGTACATGTATGACATAGGGTTCACCACTTTTGCGGAACTGTCCCTGATGTTTTTCATTTGCGTATTCATAAGCTTTCTTTATCAGTTCAAGATTTTCCTCTTTCACCATGTATTTCTTGACTTCTTCCATGATGTCATCAAATGATTTATTTGCATTCTTGTTTGGCATATTCTTCACCTCATTTCTTTTTTTAAAATACTAACTCAAAGTCTTCAATGCGTCAAGCGTCTAAAGAAAAAGGCTTACGCCTTTAATACTTCATGATTGAGTTGACATTTACTCCATTTAACAGATCTCTGCCTTTTAACTCGGTCAGTTCAATCAGGAAAGAACATCCTACAACTTCTCCACCCATTTTTTTAACCAATTGGATGGTTGCATCTACAGTTCCGCCTGTAGCAAGAAGATCATCAATAATGACTACTTTGTCTCCTTTTTTAATGGAATCTGCATGCATGTGCAATTCATTACTTCCATATTCCAGATCATATTTAATAGATACTGTTTCACGAGGAAGTTTATTTGGTTTTCTTACAGGAATAAATCCAATTCCCAAGTCTTTTGCAACTGGGCAACCAAAAATGAATCCTCTTGATTCAGGACCAACAATGACAGTAGCTCCTACACTCTGTGCAAATTCTTTCATTTGATCGCAAGCTTCTTTGAATGCTTCACCATTTGCCATCAAAGGTGTAATATCTCGGAATAAAATGCCATCAATCGGAAAGTTTTCTACCGATGCGATATAGTCTTTTAAATTCATATAGATTGTGCCTCCAACATCATCCATATTATATTATTTTTTCATGTTATATTCAATAATAAAAAAGAATCTCATTCATATACAATGAATAAGATTCATATAAAGACTTAATTTGAAACTCGAATAAAGACTGGTCCACTACCTACATAAGCAGAGTATACAACGGTATCATATCCATACCAGCCACCATGAATGGCCTGACCATTTCCTGCATAGATCGCAACATGAGCTAATCCCGAACCCCCATCGGCATAATAAATGATATCACCTGGAAGTGCTTCTGAAGCGCTGACTGTATAACCCAGTGCAAAGTATTCAGCAGGCCATCCATGAAAATATACACCAGCAGCCGCCAAAGAATTTGAAACTAACGCTGTGCAATCCTGGTGTCTACCAAGTTGACTATAAGCAGCATTCAGTACAACACTGTTTCCAGCATAACCACTGACATCTGTATTCTTATTGTAGTAGTTTGTTGAAGACTGAGATGTTTCTGTTTTTTCAACAGTAACAGTAAAGTTTTTGCTGCTTTCATTTCCTGATGCATCTTGGGCTTTCACTGTCAATTGGTATTCTCCAGCTTTTAATCGATTGCCAGATTTTTCAATCTCACCCTCAATTATCACATTCACATCTGCATCAACATTATCCTCTACCACGAAATAATCACGGATATCAAAACTATCTGTATCCTTGATTGTAACACCATCAGCAGTAAACTGGATCAGTGGTGCATCCATATCTTTTATCTGAATGCGAATGTTGTAAACATTGACAACGCCATCAACAATTTCACTATTGTTTTGATCATTGTTTGCGTAAATCTTTTGTTCGTTTTTACGTTCATGAGTAAATTTGGTTTCGATCGTTAACTTCACGTCTTTGATGCCCAAACCGCTGTTTGTGTCATAATACACAGTAACGATATAATCTTCAAGCTGATAGACTGCTTTTTTTGAGTCTTTCTTTACTTCATTTAATTCAGAAAGCAAATTTACATGATCCTTTAAAATTGTTTTCGCAATATTTGCGATAGCTCTTGTATCTTTATAACCTACATTGACGGGATCTACATTCAGCAAACTGTTAGTAGGCATAACTATTTCTTCTGCCTGTAAAACACCTTTTTGAGAAAAAGCCAGCAATGTTACAAGAGATACACTTCCTGTGATTTTTAGAATCGGTTTTAGATTCAGATTACCATTTAAATAGTTTTTATGATCCATCTCATCACCTCGCATCACGAGAAATATTATATCACAAGAATTACAGGAATGTCACAATTCACAATTTTTCACACAGTTTTAGTGTTTGTTATATCATTATTTTTATCTTTTTGATATCTTATATAATATTTTTTCATTCTATTTCTCATTTAAAGTTTCTCACAATAAATTAATTTCTTTGTTCATCATATATATTACTAAAAAAATCCTTTTTGAAATATAGACAACAAAATTAAAAAGTTCTAAAATAAAAACGTTATAAGGAGAATGAAATATGGAAAATTTCGGAATGTTTATTCTATCTTTGTTGCCTATTCTATGGCTTGTATTTGCACTGCTTGTATTAAAGATGCAGGCACATTATGCTAGCATTGGAGCTTTTGTGATTGCTCTTTTGATTGCTTTAACAGTTTTTGGCATGAATGTGAATGATGCCTTTCTTGCAACTCTAGAAGGAATTGCAATGGCTGTTTGGCCAATCGTTTTAGTCATTATTGCTGCTGTATTTACATATAACCTAACAGTATATTCTAAATCAATGAATATTATTAAAAGCCTGTTAACAAGTGTCAGTGGTGATATACGTATTCTGGTGCTTTTGATTGGCTGGTGTTTTGGTGGCTTTTTGGAAGGGATGGCAGGATTTGGTACTGCTATTGCAATTCCGGCAAGCATGTTGGTTGGACTCGGTCTTAATCCTGTCACAGCCATCATAGCATGTCTTTTAGCAAATGGCACACCTACTCCCTTTGGTTCAATTGGAATTCCAACTGTTACATTGGCAAATCTTGTAGGTTTGGACGCACAAAATCTGGCATTTGCTTATTCGCTTCAATCTGCGGCATTTATGTTTCTTTGTCCTTACCTGATGGTCATGGTCAGTGGAAAATCGTTTAAGTCATTAAAAGGCGTCATGGGCATCACTACTATTTCTTCATTATCTTTTGTGCTTCCAGTAATTCTGGTTTCTAAATATGTAGGTGCTGAATTAAGTGTGGTAGTAGCCAGTGTATCTTCACTTGCATTCACTTTTGGATATGCCTATTTGACAAAATCAAAACATAATACAGAAACAGAATACAAAGTTGAGGTTCCGGAAAATAATCAAAAAATCACACTTAAGAGTGGTTTAAAAGCGGTTTCTTCTTTCCTTTTGATCTTTGTATTTCTTCTTTTGACAAGCAAACTGTTTCCTGCAATTCATGAACCTCTGAGTTCTATTAAAACTACAGTTAAGTTTTATGACAATTATACTTTTACCTGGATTAATACACCCGGCATGCTAATTCTGATTGCAGCTATTATTGGTGGAATCATTCAGGGATGTAAATTGAATGATTTTTTGACTGTTATGAAACAAACCCTGATACAAATGTCAAAAACAATCGTGACCATGCTCTCTGTTCTCTGCTGTGCCAAGGTCATGGGATATAGTGGCATGATTTCTGCGATTGCACTTTTCTTTGTTTCTACCCTAGGAAGTTATTACCCATTGGTTGCTCCTCTTATTGGTTGTATCGGTACGTTTGTCACTGGAAGTGGAACAAGTTCTTCTGTATTGTTTGGTAATGTTCAACTTCAGGCTGCTGCAGCAATTGAATGTGATCCTGTATGGCTTGTTGCGGCTAATTCACTTGGAGTAGCTGCAGGAAAAATGATTTCACCTCAAAGCATTGCTATTGGCTGTGCTGCCTGCAATATTAGCGGAAAAGATGGAGAAATTCTTGGAAAGATTGTTAGATATGCTTTTATTTTCTTAATTTTCATGGCACTGGTCATTTATTTTGGAGAACCTGTTTACACTCGTCTTTTTGCTTAATAAGTTTTGACACAGTCTAAAAGAATCAAAAAAAGTGAACGAAGGTTCACTTTTCATTTTATTCGTTGATAATTGGATCAATTGTGTCGTGAATCAATCCTAAAAGATTATCACATGATGCATCAAATTTTGCTTGATCTACTTCATTTAATGGCAGGTGCACAATTTCTCGAATTCCTTTTTTATTCACAATAGAAGGAACACCAATGTATAAACCGCTCTTACCATACTCATTGTTTTGATAAGCACTAACTGTCATAATAGCATTTTCATTGTTAAGAATAGCATGAACAAGTCTGTTCAGTGAAAGACCAATTCCATAATAAGTTGCTTTCTTCTTTTCAATGATCTCATAAGCCGCATTTCTAACATCCTGATAAATCTGTAAGAGATCTGAAAAATCCTTTCCTTGTTCATCTAACAATTCGCGCAAAGATTTACATCCAATATATGCATGCATCCATGGAACAAAAGAAGAATCTCCATGTTCTCCCATAATATAAGCATGGACGTTGGTTGAATTGACATCAAAATATTTTGCTACCATAAAACGTAAGCGGGCTGTATCCAAGAGCGTACCACTTCCAATGACTCTTTCTTTTGGAAGTCCTGTTACTTTTTGTGCGACATAGGTCATAAGATCTACTGGATTGCTGGCAACAATAATAATACCTTTAAATCCACTATCTCGAATCTGTTCGCAAATGCTTTTCATTATTCTAGTATTTATCGCTGTCAATTCAAGACGAGTTTGTCCCGGCTTCTGTGCAGCTCCTGCTGTAATGACAACGATACTTGCATCAGCACAATCACTGTAATCACCTGCATAAATATGCATCTTGCTGGACGAATATGGAAGACCATGTGATAAGTCCATAGCTTCTCCAACTGCTTTGTCTTTTGCGACATCCACTAATACAAGCTCATCGATTCCAGGTTGTGATAAAAGTGAATAAGCAAAACTCATTCCAACAAATCCCGTTCCTACTAATACAACTTTACGATTATCTACTGTTTTCATAATTTGTCTCCTTTAACATTTTTATTATACCTTTAATACTTAGTTTTTTTCAAGAATATTGACTTCTAAAATATGTATTTTATTTTGATATTTCAATGAAACTTGTAAGATTACAGGATTATGATATAATTAAAGCATAAAGAAAGGAAATAACGATGGAAAAGTTAACACAAGAGCAATACGCAAGTATTATCAACAGCAAAAAACAGCAGGCACATGATTTGCAATGGCTTTTCATTGAAGTGAATGCGAAAGACTTCATGGAAGAATGTGAACCAGGTGTAAAAAATCAGACAGTTTGCTGCAAAGCTATGTTGGATGCTCTTTTGGAAGGGGACCGCATTCTAGTTTGCCCTAAAACAAAAAACAAATGTGGTAGTGCTTTAACAGTTCGTTACTACACTGATAACCTCAGCCCAGAAAGAGCTAAATATACTTGTGAACCTGAATTCTAATCAGGCAATAAAAAACATGATTTACTTTGAATCATGTTTTTTTATTAGCTTTTCAAACAATTCATACGTAGCATAGACATCAGACAAGGCGCGATGAGCCTACTTGTTTTTGATTCCATAATAATCGCATAAAGTTGATAATTTATAATTGATAGCCTTCACATTTCTTCTGGCTATTTTCATTGTATCCATAACAATGTTTTCAAAAACAAGACCAAGTCTTTTCTGTGCATGATGTGAAATGAATCCCATGTCAAAGGATACATTATGACCGACTATGATGTCTTCTCCAACAAAATCATAAAACTGGATCATTGCTTCTTCAATAGAACAACCATCTTTCACCATATCATTTGTGATACCGTTGATGGATGTAATATAAGAAGAAATTGGTTTTGTTGGTTTGATTAAAATATTAAATTCATCTACGATCAAATGATTTCTAACTTTAAGACAACCAATTTCAATAATTTCATCCCTATATTTTGATAATCCCGTTGTTTCAATGTCTACTACACAATAATCATTTATATTCATATATTTACCTACAAAAAAAGTTGGAATATCCAACTTTATCTTTAATTGGCTGGGGTAAAAGGATTCGAACCTTTGCATGACGGAGTCAGAGTCCGTTGCCTTACCGCTTGGCTACACCCCAATGTGCTTTATTATGATATAACATTTTTCACAAAACTGCAAGCACTTTTTTAATTTTTTATTTTCCAATATAAATCACAACATTCTTCATGATCATCAATGATCCCAATTGCCTGTAAATATGAATAAATGATTGTACTGCCTACAAAACACATACCCTTTTCCTTTAAATCTCTTGATATTCTATCAGATAATTCTGATGTGGTTTTTATAACATCAAAATGAATGATTTGATTGTTCGTGAAACCCCAAATATATTGAGA
>CAMEUL010000084.1 GCA_945938205.1 uncultured Traorella sp.
CGGAAACTTATTTGAAAACAACCGCTCAAACGGAAGTCTCAAAAAAATTTAACGTCTTTATTAGGAATTGGAGATTTAAAATAAGAAGTTCTTGATTTTCTAATATGATTTGGGTATAATAATAAAGCATTTACCCAGTATGCGCGTGTGGCGAAATTGGCAGACGCACCAGACTTAGGATCTGGCGGTTCATCCGTGGGGGTTCGAGTCCCTTCACGCGCACCATTGAGAATGTCTCCTGGAATGATATTTCAGGAGTTTTTTTATTTATAAATCTTTGAAAATAAAAAATTGCATTATTCATAGGAATAACGCAATTAGTCTTCGATAACAGGTACGATAAAGTTTTCAAAAGCATTCAGCATTTTTGAATGTCGAATGACAAAATGAATGATCGGAGCTTTATTCTTGGATACAAGGACCCATTTACCTTCATGGATCTGAATCTGAATATTTCGGAAAGCATGGGCTGTATCCGCCTTCAAAGTATAATTCTCATGATTCTTTTCAAAAAGCTGAGTTGCATTTAAATGCTTGAGATATTCTTCATATGTGTAGGTATACTCTTTGTCAAAGAAAGTTCCTGAAAGGGATAGTACCAGCGGGTGCTTTTCAAATTCTTCTTTTGAAAGTAGGGAAACATCATCAAATACAGGATTTTTTTGAAGGATCGTTTCGATACGATTTCTTTCATTTTCCGCAAAAGCAAGAATTTTTTCTTTTTCATCATTGGATGCCTTATGACGATTTAATAATGCAAGCAAATCTTCTTTGGGAAGGGTATAGACTGGTAGAGAGGAAAGAATGTTATGACGGATTCCTTCCATCTGTGCATCAGTATTTAAAAAGGTTTGAAACTGTTTTTCCGCATCACTGCGGTAAATTTCCATCAGAGGATGTGCTTTTTCCAAGAGGCGATCGGCTTTTTTACGATAATAGGCAATTTCCTCTTTATTTTTCGTGAGATAATATTTTCCTTCATCATGATGTCCTTGGATGCATTCACCATTAAGAGCAGCCTGTCCGGAAACATAATTGAAATGACAGACACTGTTATGTTTTCCTTTTAAATAATATGGCAATACCTGTCCGGTCATATAGAGAGGAATCCAACTTTCAAGTCCCAGCATCATTTCCTTAAAAGGACGATCGATGTTGTGGATGATGTGAAGATGCAATCCTTTTTTAAGGGTCATGGCAATCGCAAACATCCACTTTTTCCCAAATTCAACATCTTCAGCCATGTCTTCCATAGGCATGTCACTGCACATGAAAACAGGTTCCATCGATTTTGAAAGAACCGTGGATTTAAAGAAATCCAGTTCTCCCTGTTTCATGGCTTCAATGCCATGATAGGACTTTGAAGTGGGTATCTGAAAAGGAACGGTAGGGACTTTCAGTTCATCAAAATGAATGGCTCGAATATATTCATCTAAATCAAATTCATCCAGTTTTGTTAAGAAATTACCCACATAATCAGGATTGGAAGCCACGCCGTTTTTCAGCCATTGCGAAAGAGCCTTCATACAACTGCTTTCAGTCATTGATTCTTTTGAGGAATCGTTGATTAAGTTTTGAATGACTGCTAGATCATTCTTGTGAACGACATATTGACAGACTCCCAGAATAAAACTATCTAAATCGGAAGGACGTCGCTGTCCTAAGCGAATACGTGACAGATAGGATGAATCAAAATTCAAAAAACGTGATAGTTCTGAAAGATTGATTTCTAAAGTTGAAAAAAGAACATTCAGATTGACAAGAAACTGATCATAATCCAGTAAAGACTCTTCCAAATACTCCTGAAATACGGTCTGAAGAGATTCATGCGTGATCGTTGTAATCTTTTTGTTTTGTGCCAAAAGAACAAGTCCATCTATCAGCTTATTTAACTGATCTGTGCTGGGAATGCGTTCTCCGGTACGATATCGGCTGATCGATGCGGGAGAAAGCCCGGTGATATCTGATAATTCCTTGGCTGTACAGTTAATTTCCTGTATTGTATGATTTAATTGTTCATTTAATTTCATAATCATTCTTCCTTACTTTTCTATAGTTTAGTATAACATGAACTCTTTCTTCAGTTCAATTTCCAAACCGTCAATGACAGAATGGAAAAAATAATATAATTATCTTTAACGAAGAGTATTATTGGTCCTTGACATTTTTACATATGAAAAATAGAATAGTACCATGAAACTGTTAGAACAAATGATATTTGAAAAAGGTGAAATTTTAAATGGCAATATCCTCAAGGTAGATTCTTTCATGAATCATCAGATCGATCCAGAATTAATGGAAAAGATGGGTGAAGAGTTTGCGAAACATTTTAAAGAGAAAGGCATTACGAAAGTATTAACGGTAGAATCCAGTGGAATTGCACCGGCTTTAATGACAGCACTCAAACTGCAGGTGCCTGTGGTGTTTTTAAAAAAGGCAAAACCTTCAACGATGCAAGATCCTGTTTGCTGTGATGTATTTTCTTATACCAAGAACAAAAAAACCACGCTGTGCATGGAAAAGAAATATTTAAATGAAACAGATCGTGTTTTGTTCATTGATGATTTTCTGGCCAATGGAGAAGCTTTTAAAGGAGCAGAAAACATTGTGAAAGAATGTCATGCGGAAATGGTAGGAGTAGGCATTGTCATTGAAAAGGCTTTTCAGAAAGGACATGAATATATAGTAGGAAAAGGTTATGACTTGTATTCTTTAGCAGAAATACAATCGTTTGAAAATGGAAAAATAGAATTTAAAAAAGGTTGATCACTCAAGACCAACCTTTTTTAAAACTATAATGTTGTTTTCCAGAGACCATGCAGGTTGCAGTATTCATATACTGCAACAACTTCTTCGCCTTCAGTAAGTGCGAATGTTGCGGCAGGTGCTTCGTTAGGATTTAATACCTTTCTCATACCACCTTTGTTGGTCTGTACATAGATCCACTGAATGAAGTGTTCAGGAATCATTGGATGATCAACTTCTCCAACTCTTACTTCTACTTCATTTCCGTTGACCTTTACAACAGGCACGTGTTTTTCTCCAGCTCCATCACTTGTATTTGGAACAAGTTCAGTCATTTTTTCACCACAGCACATCATAGGAACACCAGCATCATGGATCACACCAACAATGTTACCGCAATGGTTGCATCTTAAAAATTTAGCGTCGCTCATTTTAAAAACCCTCCTTGGTAATTATATTATAATATTTATGCTAGTGGCTTGCAAGAAATACGCTTCAAAGTATTTTATTCTATTGAAGGAAAATCTAGGAAAAATAGTTCATTGGCATTTCTTAAAAGAATCCACAATTATTAGAAAAATACTATATTTTTAGATCCTACAATTTCTTGCAGAACTTTTATAAAAGGTTGTTTGTAAAGTAAATATATGGTAGTATAATAAAGATATCAAGATATATTACATTGTCTTGATGCGGAAGAATTGCGTAAAAGTAAAGCGAATCGATTGAAATGATTGATTAGGGGGAAATCGTCGCTGTGTCGCGTTTTTTTCTAATCATGGTTATATGTGAAACAGTTCAAAGGATATTTGAATGGGCGAAGCATAGCCATTTTTCAGAAGAAGCGCTTTTTTTATGGAGGAATCATGGACGAAAAATTATTGAATAATCATAGAAATGATGAAATGGAAATTGATTTACTGCAGTTATGGAAAGTATTAAAGAAAAACTGGAGACTTATAGTATTGTCAACCGTATGTGTTTCCTTACTTGTCACTATTTATACATTCTTTTTCATTCCTAAAAAGTATGCGAGTGAGTCTACGATTTTTTTAACACCAAAAGTAAATGAAAACGGATATGTTGATCAGTCCTCAATTAATTCCAACAATAATCTGATCAATACTTATATCAGTATTATTAAAGGGGATTCTACATTAAGTGGTGTAGCAGAAACCGTTGGAAATGATTTGAGTGTGAAGGATATCAAATCTACTTTATCTGTGACCAATGATGCAAATACTCAGATTATCCGCATTAAATCAACTACGACCAATCCTCAGCTTTCAAAGGATATTGTAGAAACGATTGTGAATCAGTTTTCTGATAAAATGCTGCAGAAACTGAATGTTCAAAATATCAGTGTTATTGACTATGCGAAAGTCAATGAAAATCCGGTAAGTCCTAGCAAGACAAAGAATGCTGTTATGGGAGCGATGGTTGGATTTGTAATCAGCTGCGGTTATGTAACTTTGCAATTCCTTTTTGATAAGAGACTGCGTAATAAGAGTGAAGCAGAAAACTATCTGGGAATTCCGGTGCTTGCGGAAATTCCTTGGTATGAGGACTAATATGACCTATATTGATCTTCATACACACATTACTTGGAATGTAGATGATGGGATTGAAACGAAAGAGGATTCTTTAAAAGCACTTGAGATGGCGAAAAAAGATGGGATTGATTCTTTAGCTCTAACACCTCATTTTATTCCTGGACGATTTAAACAGGATGATTATGATGAAATCACAGAAGTGATGCAGGAATGTGTTGATCTCGCAAAAACAGTCGGTGTTCAGGCATATATGGGGTCTGAGCTGTTTTTGAATGAGGATTATTTAGATATGGTAGATCAGCATCTGTTTCATTCCATCAATCAGACAAAGTATCTTCTTGTAGAATATGATGTTAGAAAAGATATGAATCAAAATGACAGTGAAGAAGATAAATTATACGAATTGATTATTAGAGGCTATATCCCTGTAATAGCACATGTGGAAAGATATTTTCACAGTAAGATGGATATAAGCCGTGTAAAAGAATGGATCGAAATGGGTTGTGTGATTCAGGTGAATCGTACAAGCCTATTAGGATTGAATGGTAAAAAAGTAAAAGAAAATGCCATTCAGCTGATTGAAAACAATCTAGCACATGTTCTTTCGACAGATACCCATCGAATTGAAGGTAATAGGATCTGTCGGATGAGTGATGCCTATGAATTTTTAAAAGAGAATTATGGAAAGAAAAATGCTGATTTGCTTTGCTTTGGAAATGCAAACCACATTTTAAATAGTGAAGATGTTGAAAAAAGTGAAGTTGTTGTTCAGAAATCACTGTTTTCAAGATTGTTTAAGAGGAGGTAATTATGGCGGATAAAGTAAATAAAAAGAAAAAAAGCCGTAAGGGAAATCAGTTTGATTATGCTGAGATTTATCGTCAGTTAAGAACGAATATTGAGTTTTCAAGTTTTGAAAATGAAATGAAAGTCATCAATATTACAAGTACTACTCCTAATGAGGGAAAAAGTTCAGTGGCTTCTAACTTGGCAATCATTTGTTCAGATAAATATGAAAAAGTGCTTTTGATAGACTGTGACTTAAGAAAACCTGTACAGCATAAACGCTTTAAAGTTACGAATAAAGTTGGTTTAAGCAATATGATGAAGGATAAAGAATTGGATATCAATTTGACAAATGATTTATACTTCAAAAGATTAAGAAATGATACAAGTGCTAGTCATTTGTATATTCTTACAAGTGGTTCAAAAGTACCCAATCCTCAAGAACTTCTTTCCAGCAATAAATTCAAAGAATTGATTCAAAAATTCAGAAAAGAATTTGATTATATTATTATCGACTGTCCACCAGTGAGTGCGGTCAGTGATGCTGTTCCGGTATCCAATGTTTGTGATGGAACTATTTTTGTCTGCAGTGCAAAAGAAACCAATAAAGAGGATGCGAAAGATTCCTTAAATCAGTTAAAGAGAAATGGAGTCCATGTGATTGGATGTGTACTGACAAAAGTTGAAGAGACAAGTAAACATTATTATGGTTACTATTACAACAAGAATGAGGAATAATTGTGAAACCAATTAGTAAAGAAGAAAAGATTATATTGATATTAACATTAGTCTTTAGTATTTTGCTTGTTGGAGGCGGACTCTTCTATAAATCCAGGGTCAAAGATGAAACTTATACGTCTTTGATTCCTGATGTTAGTGAAACACTGAAGGAAATCAAAGTAAAAGAAAACATTAAATTAGAAGTAAAAGAAGAAATGATTCAAGACGTCAGTTATTATCTTGAGGGTAATGAAGAACAATTATCGCTGATTCGATTGGATGTTTCTGGAGTGGACAATCAGAAACTCGGTAAATATCAGATTCAAGGAACTTATAGGGGACAGAAATTTAAGATTCCTGTTGAAGTGGTAGATACTAAAGCACCTGTTATTACTGTCGAACATAACAACTTCACATTTTATATAGAAAATGGGGATACGATTGAAGATGTTAGAAATCATGCCAATGTGACAGTGAGTGACAACTATGATGAAGGGTTGACGGTTGGAGAATGGATCACAGAATTTCCTACAACAGATGGAACTGTTATTTATCCTTTAAAGGTTACTGATAGCAGTGGTAATGAAGCAACGTTTGACGTAATTGTAAATTATATCATGCGTTTGCAGATAGATGTTCCTGTTGGACCTGAGACACCAAATCAACCTGAAGAACCAAATGAACCGGGACCTGAGAATCCAGGTGAATAAATAGAGTAAGAATGTATTAGATAGATATATTTTGTCATTCTTGTATAGAAAGAAAAAAGTGACTTTATAAATAAAATACTGATATGGAAGTTACAGAAGTGGGATCGGGTGATAGTTTTGACTTAAAACCAGTTGTATATAATAATGCAACAGAAGAAATGTATGTGTTTATTCAAGTTGATATGCCAACAACTGTAGATGGAGTACTTTACTCATTTGATGCTGACGATGAATGGATACTCGTTGAAAGCAGTAATGATATGGTTGTTTATGCTTATGGAGATACTGAGATGACAGTGTTGAGTCCTGGAGA
>CAMEUL010000085.1 GCA_945938205.1 uncultured Traorella sp.
CTTTATTCACATTTTCAAAGAACAATCAATTTCTGCTATCTATTTCAAGTGTTTTATATTTTCAAACTTTTTCATAAAAACTACTTGATTTTTATATAGTTAGCTCCTTGGCTACAATATAATAAATATTATAAAAGATTACAAATGAAAATTCACGTGAATTTCACGTGAATCGTTTATATAAGTTCTTTTTCCCATATATCAATCAGTCTTTCTAAAGAATATGCGGCATTGGCAGGACTAGTAGATGGAAGAGAAATACAAGGGATTTTTGTTTTAGGATATAAGTACTTTTGATAGAGTTCTTCAGCCTTTTTCCCGTTGACTAATATTTTTTGAATCTTTGTTTTTTGAAGCAAAGATGCGATATCATTGACTTCAATGTTAGTAATGGAAGCATCACTGCTCCCCTGGATCTCACAACTCTGTATGACATCCCATAAGG
This sequence comes from uncultured Traorella sp., assembly GCA_945938205.1. Classification (GTDB taxonomy): domain Bacteria; phylum Bacillota_I; class Bacilli_A; order Erysipelotrichales; family Erysipelotrichaceae; genus Traorella. The sequence continues at coordinate 446 of CAMEUL010000085.1, forward strand.
CAATATGATGTTCATGAAGAAACTGTTTCTTTTCTTCTATACTGTGAAAAGATGTCTGATAGATTTTTTCCATGATCTTCCAGAAGCGGTTTTGAGGATGCCCATAATAGAAACTGATTTCTCTTGATTTAACGCTTGGGAAAGAACCCAGAATGAGAATGGTAGACTTTTCATCATAGATGGGTTCAAAAGTATGTGTTGCTTTCATGACAAAAAGTGACCTATTTGGTCACTTCTTTGGCACTTGCCAATATGGATGTTAGATCCTGAATTTCGCTTGGAATGATCAGTTTTGTTGCTTGACCATCTGCCACCTTCTGCAAGGCTTCTAAGCTCTTAAGTTTTAATACTTCATCACTGACTTTCGCATTGCTTAAGACAGTTAAGGAATCAGCATTGGCTTTCTGTACTAATGCAATAGCTTCTGCTTCCCCTTGAGCTTCACGAATCTTCTGTTCTTTCACGGCATCAGCTCTTAATATTGCACTTTCCTTTTCACCTTCCGCAATCAAGATCTCACTACGCTTTCTACCTTCTGCCTGAAGGATGGCTTCACGTCTTTCACGTTCAGCTTTCATCTGTTTTTCCATGGCATCCTGAATTTCACGTGGAGGGAGAATGTTCTTTAATTCCACACGATTTACTTTGATGCCCCATTTGTCAGTCGCTTCATCCAGAATTGCACGCATCTGTGTGTTGATCAGATCACGGGATGTCAAAGTTCCATCCAGATCCAGATCTCCAATAATGTTACGAAGGGTCGTTGCTGTCAGGTTTTCTACAGCCATCATTGGATTCGTCACTCCATAAGTGTACAGTTTAGAATCTGTTACCTGAAAATAAACCACGGTATCGATCTGCATCGTTACGTTATCTTTGGTAATCACCGGCTGTGGGTCAAAATCCACTACATGTTCCTTTAATGAAATATTCATTGCGATACGGTCAATAAATGGAACCAAGAAATGAACTCCAGTTCCCCATGTTTTATAGTAAGCACCTAATCTTTCCACAACGACGCTTTTGCTTTGATTAACAATTCTGACATGAAAAGCCAGAAATACAATAGCCAGAAAAATAATTCCTAAAATTAAAATCCATTTAAAATCCATCTTTTATCTCCTTGTGCCTTTTACCAGGCATTTCACTCCTTCAATTCGTTCAACAATTACTTTTTCGCCTTTTTTGTATGCGATACCCTCTTCACTCTTGGCTGCCCAATCCATATCTTTGACCAGAATTCTGCCTTCAAATGTTAATTCATCGAAATCAGACAGGACAATGGCCAGTTCTCCTATGTTGCTTTCTGAATTAGTCACGACCTTATCACCTTTCACCAGCCGTTTGACCAAAGGTCGAAAGGCAATCAGGGTAATGAGTGACACGATCACAAAGACACTTCCCTGAATATCGATGCTCACATTAAAGATACTCAAGATGAGCGCTACGATGCTTCCACTTAGAAACCATATTGATACGAATTGCTGAGTGAAGGCTTCGAGTAGTGTAAATACAACACATGCGATCATCCAAAATAAGATTGCCTGATCCATATACTCGCCTCCTATGCCTGTATTATATCGCATTTTTCTTTTTTGAAAACTCTTATGACAGATTTGTAATTAAAAGAATTTTGAATTATAATGAAGGCGAGGTAAAAACATGCGACATATTTTTATAATTAACCCAAAAGCCGGAAAAAGTGATGACACTGAAAAGCTGACGGCTCAAATAAAAAAAGTCTTTGAAAACAGAGACGAACCTTATGCCATTGAAGTACCAACATCCAGAGAAAACACTACAAAGATAGCCGCAAACTATGCTCGTTCGAATGAAAAGGTCGTTCTTTATGCCTGTGGAGGTGATGGCACTCTCAATGATGTTCTCAACGGATGCATGAATCAAGAAAATGTCATCCTCTCTCATGTTCCGATTGGATCAGGAAATGATTTCATTAAATTTTTTGGAAAAAATGCGAAAAAAGATTTTTTGGATCTTGAACAGCTGATCAACGGAAATATTGTCGATGTGGATGTCTTATCGATCAATGATCACTATTCCATCAATATTGCCAATATTGGCTTGGATGCAATGGTTGCCTTCAATGCCAACAAGTTCAAACGGCTTCCTTTTGTAACCGGAAAAAGTCCTATCAGATTTCCTTGGCTTATTCCTTTTTCACTTCCACAAAGCATTTTATGAAAATCAAAGTAGATGGTGAAGAACAGAAAGAAGACTGTTATTCCTTTGTCGTATGTGCCAACGCAAAATATTATGGTGGAAGTTACTGTGCTGCACCTTTTGCTGATCTTCAGGATGGCCTCATGGATGTGATCCTAATTCCAAAGGTTTCTCGTCCAAAGATCCTTCAGCTGATGAACATTTATCAGAAAGGGCAACATCTTGATGGTACGCATGATGATATCGTTCATTATTTCAAAGCTCAAAAAGTGGGGATCCAGTCGGATCATGAAATTCAAGTCTGTCTGGAAGGAGAAGGTTATGCTATGCAGAATCCGCTCATCCAAATAGCAGATCAAAAGATCCCACTGCTCGTCCCTAAAAAATATACTCATAAGAATATACTGGTAGAACCAAAGGAGGAAGAAAAATGAGTGCACCTGTCAAACAAAACATTACCATGAAAGAAGTAGATGCTGTGGATGTTCGCGTTGGAACCATTCTCCAAGTCGATGATGTTCCTGCATCCAGAAAACTTGTTCAGCTTACCGTTGATTTTGGTGACTTTCAGAGAAAAATCTGTGTAGGATTTAAAAATGAAAGAGAAAATCCAAAAGAAGTAGAAGGTAAACAGGCTTTATTCATTGTAAACCTGCCACCAAAAGAAATGGCTGGCGTTGTCAGTGAAGGAATGATTTTTGATATCGGATATCAGGATGGTATCAAACCTGTACTGGCTGTTCCAGAAGAAAAGGTTCCAAATGGAACCCGTCTTGGATAATTTACATCCAATAACTCCGCATGGAAGAGATGCGGAGTTTTTTTGACTTATCAATCTATTAATAATTTGATGATCATAAACAGAATCAGTATCCAAAAAAGCACAATCGGAATGGCATAATACCATTTTTTCGGCTTACCTTTTTCCCAAAGTCCTTCTGCCTGTTTTCGATTTCTATCCATCACTTGCTGAGGTATCAGACGAAGTGTCAGTGCAACCAATGCAGGAAGCAAAATGACATCATCCAAATACCCTAAAACAGGTATAAAGTCAGGCACAAGATCAATCGGAGAGAGAGCATAGGCAACCGTGATACCGGCAATGATTTTAGCCATGATCGGCGTTTCTTTATCCTTTAATGTCTAAAAGATAGCAGGTATGTCTGTTTTTAACTGTTTTGCTCGTTCTTTTATGTGCATAAAAATTGCCTACTTTCTTCAAAAAAATGATAGATGATCTATCATTTTAATATTCCAACAACTTTTGGTTTAAAGGGGCGATTGATATAATCAATGACACCTAAATCTATAATTTCCTTACGATATCTGATAATTTGGCACGATTAAGTCAGAATCATCCACAATCAGGATGCATTTCTTCTTCAACATACTATTCCTCTTCTGATATTAACAGAATTTTCTTTTTCAATTCTTCATATGCCATATAGAATTCTTCAAACTCTTGGATGGCCTGGTCATTCACCTGACCATTTCTTAGTGTTTCTGTCAGTTTTTTCACTGAAGGAAGCAGAGAAACCAGTTCAAGGTTTAAACACAGTCCCTTCAAAGTATGGGCACTTCTGAACGCAAGTTCCCCATCTTTGTTTTTTATGGCTTCTTGTAAATCATCAAAGGTTGGATCCTTATAAAAAAGATTCAAATACTTGCGGATCAGTTTCTCATTTGATAAACGATTTAACACCGTTTCATAATTGGCACCAATGCTTTCATAAAATTCTTGAAGTTTCATAATAAACTACCTTTCCTTTATTTCTAAAACAAATTTTACATTAATCTATAATGTCTCTTAAATATGTCTGTTTTTTAACATGTTATTGTAAGTATAGATAAACTTATTTTAACATCTTTATCCATATATTCCAATATTTTCGTAATATATTTGAAAACACATCCTAAAATCATTCACGACGGCATAAAAAAACATCCTTTTCAAACAGGATGTTATTGATGTATTTTAGTAAGCATTCAACCAATCCAGTGTTTCCTTCACCACGATATCAAACGTGCGATACTCTTCATCTAATAAATTGAATATATGATTGGCATGTTCAATCAAGACCACTTTTGAATCCGGATGATGAGAAGCCTTGATGATCTCAGTAGAATATTTTGGGTCCACAATGTTATCCTGCAGTCCATGAATGGCTAACGTAGGTATTGAATGCTTTTCATACTCTTTTAACACATCGATGGACAAAACATCCTCATACCATTCTTTGGATAAACGGACAGGTTTTGTATATCCGGGATCATACCAGTGATATCCATGTTGTTTGGCTAGCTGATATTTTTCTTTTTGAACCATTATTGAAAGATCACTGGCTCCGGCAAGTGTTATAAGAGATGTGATCCTATCGTCAGCACTCAAAAGAACCACTGTTCCTCCCTGACTCCAGCCTAAAAGATGCAGGATCTCATATCCCAGACTTTGGGCATACCGCATGACATCTTGGGTATCAGAAACAGCACTCCTTAACGTGTAATGGATGTAATCCACCTCACTTTTGCCACAGCCGATAAAATCAAAACGCAAAACGCCATAACCTGCTTCTGCCAATGCCTTTGCCAGATAAACATAGGCATTATTGCATTCATTCATGTTTGAACACGTTCCATGACATAAAATGACACACTTCTTGCTTCCTTTTAATGGTCGTGTATGAATTCCAAAAATATCATAATTCTCTCTGCTCTTCAGTTGAAATTCTGAGGATAATACACTCATTGAATGGCTTCCTCCAATACAGACTGAATGGCTTCTTTTGTTGGAACGCCTTCATGTATTTTCACATCATTTACAAAGAAGGTGGGCACATACCAATAATCATAGCCTTGTGTTTTCTCTTCTTCTTTTACTTCATCAATGACTTCAATCTGAACATTTTGATATTTTGGATATTCACTTTTCAGTTCGTCTATGTAAGCAAATGCCTTCCGGCAATGTGGGCAGTGCTCCAGCACCATCATCTTCACATGTTTCATTTCATCACCTACTTTGTACCTAGTATAACACAATTCTTTTCATTGTATCAGAAAAAGCCCCTACGGGCTTTATGTTGTTGGTTGATTTCTTTCGTTGATGATATCATCCCAAGTTGCTTTTCCAATGATTCCGTCAATTTCAAGATCCTTGAGATACTGATACTGTTGAACTGCCATGCGCATCGCATTGCCATATTCACCATCCACACGGACACTTTTCAGACATGGATTTTTCGCAGCAAACTCATTGAGATATTCCTGCATTTTGAAGACTTCAATTCCATAATCACCAACACTCAGATAATAGGAAGCACTTGCCACAGGAATGTTTGTGACTACATTGAGACGTTTCAACAGTTCAAAAATGCCATCCCAGGTTGCATTTCCAATAATTCCATCCGGATTCATTCGCATATAAGATTGAATTTCTCTTACAGCAGTCTGTGTGCGAGGTCCGAAGATTCCATCCGGTGTTACTCTTGTCGTAATATATCCTGCATTGACAAACATATTCAGATAAGCCTGAATCTTGTTTACTGCAATTCCAGTGTCTCCTATTCTTAATACATAACGTGTGTACATAATTGACTCCTTTCACACTAGAATATGGAATTGAGTCAAAACCACACAGGCACTTGCCCAGAAATCACGCAGCGATATCTTTTCTTGTGTACTTATAGAAACCAAGCAGGACGGCAATCAGTGCAATTCCTAAGCCTAACGATATCATTGGAATATTTAAAGCTAATTCATTGATTATTTCGCTTCCATCCGCATAGCCAAACGGTGTGATCCAATTTAAAAACTGCGCCTGATCAGAAATATTGGCAATCAGATTTAAAAAATACATTAAAATCGACAATCCCAATCCAATTCCTATACTTCCTTTTGATAAAAAGCTGGAAATTCCAAAACAGATACAGGATAATTCAATCTGCATAATAAAGAAACTTAAATGCATTAAATTGATTTCTTTAAATGGAATTTCTTCTTCAATTTTAGAAATAGAAAGTATTGAACCTAAATACTCATTCACATTTAATAGTACAAGCTTAATCCATACCGCAATCAGTTTTTGAATCAGT
>CAMEUL010000086.1 GCA_945938205.1 uncultured Traorella sp.
GATCTTTCTGCACCACTACGTGATCGATTTGGGATCGTATCACAATTGCAGTATTATGATATTGATGAATTGAGTGCCATTGTTTCTCGTACAGCACGTGTGATGAATAATGAAATCTCTGCACAGGCTGTTCTTGAAATAGCTTTGCGAAGCCGTGGAACTCCGCGTATTGCTAATCGCCTATTTAGAAGAGTTCGTGATTTTGCACAAGTGATGAATGACGGAAAAATTTCACTTGAAATCGCGAAGATGGCCTTGGACCGTTTACAGGTGGATCATATGGGACTGGATCATGTGGATCATAAATATCTTCGTGGTATCATTGAACGTTTCAAAGGAGGTCCTGTAGGCCTGGAAGCAATTGCTAGTTCTATTGGTGAAGAAGCTATGACACTGGAAGACGTTTATGAACCTTATTTGCTTCAGATTGGATTCATTAACCGTACGCCGCGTGGAAGAGTGGTAACGCAAAAAGCTTATGATCATTTAGGAATTACATATCAACAGGAACTTTTTTAAGTTCCTTTTTTATAGATTACGTGAAAACATAGCTACAACGACAAAGATAAACCATTTAGCAGCTAAGATAAGAATCCCAATCAATGATTTTTCAATAAAGATAAATCCTAATAAAAATCCCAGAACTGCAAATCCCAAAGCAAAGAAAATGTCTTTTCACGTATATTTTTTCCTAATAAAAAGCCTCCAATAAAAAGAATCAGAAAACCAGTGATCTTGCTGACAAGAAATAGTACAGATCCTAGAAGCTGAAAAAAGTATAAAATAGAAAGAATGAAAGATACTAGCAAGGTAAGTAGCATAAGAGTCAACAGTGTAAATAAAAGCGATTGCATGTTTTTCTTCATAGACACCTCACTCATATTATGCGGAAAGGGTAATAGCCATGACGGAATTTCTGAATCTAATTTTCAAATGTATTTTTTTCTATTTTATGATCATTTTCGCATTGCGTTTAATGGGAAAACGTGAAGTGGGCGAATTAAGTGTCTTTGATATTGTAATTTATCTTGTTATGTCAGAGCTTTTGGCTTTATCTTTGACGGAAAATCAGGGAAGTATTCTGCGTACCTTAATTCCTTTAGTGACTTTAGCTCTTTTACAGATCCTTGTTGCTTATATAAACATGCGGTTTGAATCGATACGTACGTTACTTGATGGGAAACCTACGATTCTGATTCAAAATGGTTTGATTGATCAGAAAGCGATGAAAAAAGAACGTTATAATTTGGATGATTTGATGATGCAGATAAGGGAATGTGATATTGGAAGCATTTCTGAAATTGCTTTCGCAATTCTCGAAACCAATGGAAAACTGACCATCATGAAAAAGAAAGATTGTAAGGTCAAATATCCATTTCCATTGATCCAAGATGGTATCCTTCAGAAAACGAATATTCAGGATGGTTGTTTTGATGTGGAAGATATATTGAAAAGCATGCATCAGAATGGAATTGAAAAGGTAGAAGACGTTTTTATTTGCCTGTATACAAATCAAGGGTATTCCTTTATACGGAAGAATTCGTTAGAACTTGAAGGGACTTTATAACTCGGAGGGCATGCATTCCGGTTGTTATGAACATGGATAGAGTAATGGCAAAGATCAGTGCATGATGTCCTAATAAAGGTACACTGATGGGAAGGATCAATAAACGAATAGCACAACCCAAAGCTGTATCAATGAAGGCTTTACGGCTTTGATCAAGTGCATGAAGCAATGAACTTAAAACAGGCTGCAGCGAATAAAAAACAAAAGGAATGGATGTTAACTGCAGTTGTTCACTACCTCGAGTCGTATGATAGAAAAATTGAAGGATTTCTTTAGGAAAAAAGAAAGTCACAAAAGCACAGCAGAAAGAGATAGTAAAACAGATCAAAGAAATCAGATAGAATATTTTTTTAGCACGTGAAAGATTATTGTGTTTTTTTTCATATACAAAAGTAGGTAAAAGCATATTTGCCAGTGTCACGCTGACAAAACTTGGCATGGTAAGCAAAGGAAGCACATATCCATTGAAATTACCATAGGCATTTTGAAACAAAAGGCTGTTGGAGAGTGAGAAGAAAACAAGGGGTTCCATAAAATAAGTAAAAGAACCTAACAATCGTGCACTGGTCATAGGAATGGAAGATGAAAGAATTTCTTTGAAATGTTCTTTTCTAAGGTCATGCTGATAAGATCGAATCGGCTTTTTATAAAACAATATAAAGATCAGCATAAATAAAGAACTTCCACATTCACCTACAAAAACACTGAACATCGCAATACGTGCCAGTTCAATAGATGAAATGATGGGTTGAGAAAACAGTATTAAAAGATAGATAAGTCGAAATACCTCTTCAAAGATTTGAGAAAAACAGGCAATGATATGATGCTGTTTTCCTTGCAGGATTGCTTTTAAAAGCCCGCTGAAAGTGACCATAGGAATCATGAAAATCATGCTTTTCAAAATTTCTTTCACCAGATCATCGTGAAAAAGCTGGTTTGAAAGAAAAGGAATCATTAAAACAAATAAAACTATGAGGACGACGTTGCTGACAAGGGATAAGATGAGCGATGATAAAATACCATTCATCGGATTCTGATTTTGCGCAATATATTTAGAAAGTGCACTGGGAATACCCATTTGTGCTAAAGCAATCAGAAACACCAAAGTAGGTAAAGCAACTGAATAAAGATTCATGGCACTTTCACTTAAATGTCTGGCAAGATAGATTCGAACAATAAAAGACAGTATTTTCGATAAGGATGAAATGACAATTAATGTAACAGTTGAATAAAGTAAATTTTTTCTCAATATAACACTCCACTTTTCTATCAAAATGATTTATAATAACAGTATATGATGGGAGTGAATTTTTTATGGACTCGAATGATATGAATCATATCGATCTCGCAATTGCCATCAAAACAAGTCAGATACAACGTGAGGATTTAAAAAACATTACATCCAAGCATGTGAAAGATACTCTAATGGGCACTGTTTGGAAAATGAATAAACCAAAAACAGTTTCCAAGGCAATTGATGATATATTGAAAATTTCAGTGAATGAAATCGTCGCTTATTTGTCAACCCAAGCAATTATACAAGGTGGGATGATGGATGAAAATGATATTGATGCAATCTTAACAAAACATTCAGTATGAATGTTTTTTATGAGGGAGAATTTATGAAAATTAATCTTTTGGATTATCAGAGCAGTTCCTTACATGATATAGTGAAAAAGCATTATCAACTGGATGATCAATCCTTTGAAGAATTATTGGATTTCACGATGTCCGATCCTTTAGATATCCAAAATATGAAAGAATGTTTACAGATTCTTCAGGATATACAAAGAAAGAAAGAAAAAATTCTGATTTGCGGAGATTATGATTGTGATGGCATCTGTGCCACTGCCATTTTATGTATTGCTTTTGAAGCCATACAGCTGGATTACGGATTTTATATTCCTCATCGTATTCAGGAAGGTTATGGACTTAGTGTAGAAACGCTCAAAAAAGCACTCGACAAGGGATACACTAATATCATTACTGTGGATAATGGTGTCGGATGCAAAGATGCTATGCAATTTGCGAAAGAAAACAAGATGCGTTTTATTCTTACGGATCATCATAAATATGACATGGATAACATCAACTGTGATTGTATGATTCATCCATTTCTTAATGATGATGCATTTAAAAACTGCTGTGGAGCAGGTATGGCTTTACAGGTGGCCAGATGTTTTATTCCTGATAATAAGGAAATTGTAGCATTAGCAGCGATTGCGACATTAGCTGATTGTATGCCTGTAACACAGGAAAACAGAAAAATCATCAAAAACGGAATCGATTATCTGAATGATGGATGTTGTCCGGCCATTCATGCGCTGAAAAACAAACCGGAAGATATTTTGGATATGAAAACTATCACTTATTCTATTATTCCAAAGATCAACAGCATGGGCCGTTTGGCAGACAAAGTCAATACTAATAATGCCGTACGTTATCTGCTTTTAAAAGATAATAATACGATTCTGAATGTGGCGGCACAGATCAATCAGTTGAATGATGAAAGAAAGCAGATGACTTCTTCCATGGAAAAAACAGCACTTGGTGAAATCGAAAATGTTCCTTTCGAAATCATTTGCCATAAAGATTTTCATGAAGGAATTGTAGGTCTTGTTGCCAGTAAAATGGCCAGTCAATTTAACCGTCCTTTTTTGATTCTCAGTGAACTGGAAGATGAATACAAGGGAAGTATGCGCAGTATAGAAGGTTTTGATCTAGTAGATTATTTCAAGGAATTTGATGGTTTTTCATCTTTTGGCGGACACGCACAAGCAGCAGGAGTAAGCTTAAAAAAAGAGAAACTGCAAGAACTTAAAAATTATATACAAACACATGAGATGAAAATTGAAGATTCTGAAAAAACGATGGATGCTGTTCTGGTGGACGAAGAAATGCTGTCCCTTCAGGAAGTAAGTGAATACTTAAAAATAGCACCTTTTGGAAATGGTTTTGAGGAAATCAATTTCTATATTGATTCCATTCATATTCGTCAAAGAATTCCTTTGTCAAATGGCAGATTTATGAAGATCATCTCATATGGAGGAATAGAATATTTACTGTTTAAATCTTCCTTACTTGAAAAAGTCAAAGAGGATATGAAAGTCATTGGTAAATTAAAGATCAGTTATTTCAAAGGCCAGTACCAAGTCAATGTCATTGTAGATGAGATCATTGAAGATTATATATAAAAAGAACCGAAAATTCGGTTCTTTCTTTTATCCAAGATATTCAGTAAGATCAGCAATAGCCTGATTCAAACGTTTTAATGTTTCTTCACGACCAATGATATGTGCTATTTCAACAGCTCCACCCGGTGTGAATGCTTTGTAAGTTAATGCAACACGTACTGGCCACATGACACGTCCATTCTTTACTTCATGCTTCTGAGCTAAAGAAACAAAGAAATTCGAGAAAGCTTCATCATCTGTAAAATCAGTTACAGTATCAATTTCTTCCATGACCCACTTTAAAGCTTCCAGAGAGTTCTCAGCTGTTGTTTTCATTTTCTTGTGTGTATAAAGGGATGGATCAAATGGATAAGGTGCATCAATGAAATCAATCATTTCTGGGATATCTGCCAGCATATCTACACGAGGCTGTAGTGTTTTGGATATTTCCATCAGATCAACATTGGATTTGATATCCTTGTAGTAAGGAAGTGCCAATTCATGAAATTCTTCCAAACTCTTGTTTCTCAAGTAGACACCATTCATCCATTTCAATTTTTCAATGTCAAAAATAGAACCGGATTTAGAAATACGGTCAATAGAGAACTGTTCAACAAGTTCTTCTAATGAAAATATTTCCTGTTCTCCAACAGGTGCCCATCCTAATAAAGCGATGTAGTTAATGATTGCTTCACTTAAAATACCTTTATCTCTAAGATCCTGGAAAGAAGCATCACCGTTGCGTTTAGATAACTTGTGTGTTTCATCTTTCATCACTGGTGGAACGTGCACATAAGTTGGAATATCCCAGCCAAATGCCTGATAAATCAGATTGTATTTTGGCGTGCTGGATAAATATTCGTTGCCACGTACAACATGAGTAATATTCATTAAATGATCATCAACGATATTGGCAAAGTTATAGGTTGGATATCCGTCACTTTTTAGAAGCACTCCTTCATCCAAACCAGCATTTTCAAATTCAAGATGTCCGTATACTTCATCATCAAAGGAAGTTGTGCCATAGTTAGGAATAGTCTGTCGAACGGTATATGGTTCACCATTGGCAATTCTCTGACGTGCTTCTTCAATCGAAATAGCATGACAAGGATCCTGAAAACGATAGCTCTGATCATGACTTTCTTTGTCAGCAGCAACATCTTCTTCTTTACAGAAGCAATAATGCGCTCCACCTAAATCGACCAGTTTATCTGCGTATTCTTTATAAAGTGGTAAACGTTCTGACTGAATATAAGGGCCACAGTTTCCTGGCTTATCCGGTCCTTCGTCATAGGCAAGTCCTGTTTCTTTGATGACGTTGTAAATAATATCAACGGCACCTTCCACTTCACGTTCCTGATCCGTATCTTCAATACGAAGAATAAAATCTCCATGGTCATGTTTCGCAATCAGATATTCATATAATGCTGTTCTTAAATTTCCGATATGCATGTAACCTGTAGGAGATGGTGCAAATCTTGTACGTACTTTTTTCATAAAATCTCCTTCTTCAATACTTCATAAGTATAATACAATGAATTCTTTCATTCAAGAATTTATTCCTGAGTTTTTCTCATTTTAAGAGACATTCCGATACTAAACAACACAAACACACTGAATGATGAAAGTAGAGCGATCCATCCATTTTCAAAATAGCCGCCAATGAGATATCCAATGCCACCCATGATAATCACACATAAGGCATAAGGCAACTGCGTC
>CAMEUL010000087.1 GCA_945938205.1 uncultured Traorella sp.
ATTGTGCACCAAAAAAAGAAAATGAAGTCACTCCTGTTTTGAAAGTAGCCGTTCACAATGAAAGCTATGGAGAAAGTCTGAAGGAATTATGGGAGGAAACCTATCCGGAACAAACACTTGAAATACGTGTTGTAGAAGACTTAGAATCACTGCTTTCAGAAGAAAACGAATATGATGTTTATTTTGTTGAGGATGAAAGTATTCCTAAGATCATAGATGATTTGAAAGAAGTCAATGTTTCATGCGAAATCAATACCAATCATCACTTTCATGACGTATTTGATAAGGTAAAGAAAGTCTATTTGCCGCTTGTGGCAGATGGTTTGATATACTATATGATCGATTTGGATAAAACGGAACAGGATCATATTTCTTTGGACACTTTTTCATCTTTTGAAAAAGTTATGGAACTGGATCATAGTTTTTATTATTATGATCATATCGCTTTCACATCAGCATTTATTACAGGAAATCTGAATTATTTCCCAGGAAATGAAAAAAATCAGATAAATTTTACACAAGATTTCTTCAAGGAAGCACTTCAGGATTATCAGACTATTATGAATGGTGTAAAAAATGGGGAAGCGGCAGAATACAATAATTGGTTTATTCAAGACAGCTATTATAGCGGCTTTGTGACAAATGAGATGCAGATGCTGAAGGATGAGGAAGTTAATGGAAAGAAAGTGATGTTTGCGAAACTGCCAAGTATTCATGGACATCCTTTATATACAACAGCCATCAGTTATGGATATGTGGTTAATTCAAAAACACTTTATCCGAATGCTGCCGATCATCTGATCGAACTGATGCATTCTAAATCAGGGATGCAGCTTCTCTGCAATGATATGACATTGATTCCACTGATACCGGAAGCAGATCTAGATTCTTTTGAATTTGAAAATATTCATATTAAAGAAAAAGCATTTGCTTTGAATGCCTCCATTTCAAGAAACTGGGTAGGAGTTCCTGGAATAAGTGAAGGAGCAATTGATTATTTGTATACAAAAGAAGTAATGGATAAGATGAAGGTATGTGACCTTGAAACCTGTGGTGAAGAACTTGATGCAACATACCGGGAGTGGTTGGAAAATGGTAAAGCTGGACAATGAATGGGATACACTTTTAAAAGATGAATTTCAGAAAGAATATTATCTGAGACTCAGAGAGTTTTTAAAAAATGAATATGCGCACAATAAAATACATCCAGATATGTATGATATTTTCAACGCTTTAAGATATACATCTTATTCAGATGTAAAGGTTGTGATATTAGGGCAGGATCCTTACCATGGAGAAAATCAGGCACATGGGCTTTGTTTCTCTGTGAAAAAAGGCGTGACACCTCCACCATCTTTAAAAAACATATTTCAGGAATTACATGAAGATATCGGATTTGAAATACCGAATCACGGAGAACTCACGGAATGGACGAAACAAGGGGTGCTTTTGTTGAATACGGTTTTGACGGTCAGAGAAGGAAAACCAAACTCGCATGCCAATCATGGTTGGGAAATACTGACAGACCGTATCATTTCTTTATTGAATGAAAGAGAAACCCCCATGGTATTTCTTTTATGGGGAAGAAATGCTCAAAGCAAGATTCCGCTCATTACAAATCCAAAACATCTGATTTTAAAATGTGCACATCCTTCCCCTTTATCTGCTTATCAGGGATTTTTTGGATGTCATCATTTTTCAAAAACGAATGCTTTTCTTGAAAAGCATGACATGACATCGATCGATTGGAAGATAACATCATATGTGGACAAACAGTAACGATGCCATCAAGGCTATTGAAAGTAGAAGAAATCATCATAAAAACCTATCCTTGTTTCAAAAGGCCATGCAAGAACTGGGAAATCCTCAGGATCAGCTGAAAAGCATTCATGTGGGAGGAACCAATGGAAAAGGAAGTACAGTGAATTATATTCGCAGCATTCTGAATGCGGCAGAATATCGTGTGGGAACATTTACTTCACCTTATCTTGTTTCACATCATGATCGAATTCGCATTGATGATCAACCCATCCGAGATGAAGATCTTTTAGATCTTATAAATCAAACAGAAGAAATTTGGAGAAAGTATGATCTGAGCATGTTTGAGATCGATATGATGCTGGCCAGTTTGTATTTTGTTAAGGAAAAAGTGGATCTAGCTATTTTTGAAGTGGGAATGGGCGGACGATTGGATGCAACCAACATATTAAAAAAACCACTTGTTTCTGTCATTACCAATATTGGCATGGATCATATGCAATATCTTGGGAATACATTGGATTTGATTGCTCAGGAGAAAGCAGGAATCATCAAAGATGAGGTGGCCTGTGTAAGCGCGACAGAAAATGAGGAATGCCTTGAAATCTTTCAAAACATGTGCGAGCTACATCAAAGTCAATTTCTGACCACACAAAAGATAGATGAAGAAGCAGAAAATTTTATTTACTGTGGGCATGCTTATGCACTAAAATCTCTGGCACGTTATCAAAGAAAAAATGCCGCTCTAGCAATCGAAGTTATTAATTATCTGAAAAATGCAGATTTGATTCAGATTCATGAGGAAGAAATAAAAACCGGTCTTGAAAATACGGAGTGGGCAGGCCGGTTTGAAGTCATCAGCGATGATCCAAAAATCATTCTCGATGGAGCTCATAACTTGGATGGAATGAAGGAACTGGTGAATACGATTCGTCATTATCCAAATGTGCATGTGATCTTTAGTTGTCTGAAGGATAAAAACGGAATTGAAATGATCCAAGAATTGTTGAGTGTGACTAAGGATATCACTTTTTGTGAATTTGAAAATGAAAGAGCGGATTCAGCATTCCATTTCAAAGATCTTCCACTTGTTTTTGATAATGATCTTCAAAAATGCCTGGAAGAAGCCTTTCATCAAGATGGGGTCGTATTGATTTGCGGTTCTTTGTATTTTGTATCCGTTGCACGAAAAAAACTGCTGGAAATCAAAGAAAAGGAATTGAAAAAAGCAAGGTAAGATTTTATAATATTGAAGGTAGTAAAAAAGGAGATTATTATGTCTAAGGAAAAAGTATTGGTAGAAGTAAGTGCACGTCACGCACATTTATCTGAACAGGATCTTGAAACACTGTTTGGAAAAGGCTATAAGCTGACTCCAAAAAAAGAATTGTCTCAGCCAGGCCAATTTGCCTGTGAAGAAAAGATTACGATCAAAGGTAGTCGCGGAGAAATGAAGATGAGCGTATTGGGACCTACTCGTAAGAGTACCCAGATTGAACTTTCATTAACAGATGCAAGAACAGTCGGTGTTGCTGCAATGATTCGCGAAAGTGGAGATATTGCCAATGGAATCGTGATTGCCGGTCCTTGTGGAGAAATCGAAATCAAGGAAGGTGTAATTGCTGCGAAACGTCACATTCATATGACAAAAAAAGATGCAGAATACTATGGTGTGGAAAATGGACAGATTGTTTCAGTCAAGGTTGAAACGCCTGAAAGAACCACTACTTTTGGAGATACGGTCGTTCGTGTTTCTGACTCTTATGCATTAGCTATGCACATTGATACTGATGAAGCAAATGCTGCAGGTGTCAGTGGCAGTGCCATGGGAGAAATCATCCTATAGAAACTTTTGAGATAAGCGAGTCTTATCTCTTTTTTTATCTAATTATCTTTATTGGAATATATTGGAAATAACTGGCATATGCTTCAAAATGCGATGGTTTTCTGGTAAAATCTTCATGCAAAAGAAATGAGAGGAAAACGCTTACAAAAAAAATGTGAAAAAGGTAGATATTTTAAGAAAAAGGTTTATAATAGAATTATAAATAACACCGGGGGTATGATAATTATGAAAAATCAGATGTTAGCCATGATCCTCGCTGGTGGGCGAGGAACACGACTTGAAGCGCTAACCAAAAAAGTCGCAAAACCGGCAGTTTATTTTGGTGGAAAATACCGAATTATTGACTTTCCACTGAGTAACTGCGCAAACTCTGGAATCGATGTTGTAGGAGTTTTGACACAATATGAGTCAATTCTTTTGAACTCTTATGTTGCCGGAGGAAGTCACTGGGGTCTTGATGCTAAAGACAGTGGTGTTTTTGTGTTACCACCACGAGAAAAAGATCAGACAGAATTTAATGTTTATCGCGGAACAGCCGATGCGATAACACAGAATATCGATTTCATTGATTCTTATGATCCTGAATATGTACTGATTCTTTCAGGGGACCATATTTATAAGATGAATTATGCGAAAATGCTGGCTCATCATAAAGAAAACAATGCTGATTGTACGATTGCTGTTTTACCTGTTCCTATCAAGGAAGCCAGCCGTTTTGGTATCATGAATACAGATGAAACGGGACGCATTGTTGAATTTGAAGAAAAACCTGAGCATCCAAAGAGCAATCTTGCTTCTATGGGTATTTATATTTTCAACTGGAAACTGTTGAGAAAAATGCTGAATGAAGATGATAAGAATCCAAATTCTCATCATGATTTTGGAAAAGACATCATTCCAACTCTTTTGAATGATGGAAAACGTCTTTTCTCATGGAAATTTGAAGGTTACTGGAAAGATGTTGGAACAATTTCATCCTTGTGGGAAGCTAATATGGACTTGTTGTATCGTGCTAAGGAACTGGATCTTCAGGATCCTAACTGGAAGATCTATACACAGGATAAGAGCGCTGTGCCACAATACATTGGTGAAACAGGGGATATCGTGAATTCCTTTGTCGATCAGGGATGTATGATCGATGGAAAAGTGGATGGTTCTGTAATCTTTACCAGTGTTAAAATTGGTAAAGACGCTGTTGTCAAAGATTCCGTTGTTTTACCGGAAGCACAGATTGGTGAAGGAGCCAAACTGAATCGTGTCATCGTTGCAGATGGCGTGAAGATTGCACCGAATGCGGTCGTAGGCGATCCAAATAGTGAAGAAATTCAATTGATCGCAAAGAATGTGAGGTAATGGATATGTGTAATGCACTTGGTATTGTTAATTTCCCTGGATCAAATGTTAAGGTCAAAGGAATGAGTGATTATCGTCCGATTGCGGCATTCTCCTTTTTAGGCCGTTATCGTATGGTGGATTTTCCTATTTCTAATATGACCAATTCTGAGATTGAAGAAATTCAGATTTATTTAAAAAACCGTCCTCGTTCTGTATTCTCACATGTAGGAACCGGACGTCATTACAACATTAACTCAAAACGTGGTGGTATCAGTATTCTTTATGGAGAAAATTCTCCTGAATCAGAATTCTATAATACTGATATTGCTAGTTTTAAAGCGAATATTCGCACGATTGAAAAATCAAACAAAGATTATGTGATCATTGCACCTTCTCATATGCTGTATTCTTTAAATTATGATACTGTTTTGAAGGCACATGTTGAATCCGGTGCAGATGTATCTGTTGTGTACAAGGCAGTTGACAATGCAAAAACACATTATCATGACTGCAACACATTGCTTTTGAACAAACAAAAAGGTGTTCTGTCCATTGAAAAGAACCGTGGAAATTATAAATCACGCAATATTTCTATGGACACCTATGTATTGTCAAAGAAACTGTTTGTGGAACTGATCGATGAAGCATTGAAAACAAGTTCTTTATTCTGGTTCACAGATATTTTGAATGAAAAATGTGAAGAACTGGATATCCGTGGATATCAGTATCGTGGATATTTGGCAGCTATTACAGATTTAGCGAGCTTTTATGAAGCCAATATGGATCTTTTGAATCGTGAAGTAGCAGAAGATTTATTTAAAGAAGAATGGCCAATTTATACACGTACCAATGACTCTTCTCCAACAAAATATACAACCGATGCAAAGGTACGCAAATGTATCATTTCCAACGGTTGCTGCATTGAAGGAGAAATTGAAAACTCTGTTATTGGCCGTGGATGTATCATTAAGAAAGGCGCTGTTGTGAAGAATAGTGTTATATGTCCAAATACCATCGTTGGAGAAGGTGTTTATCTGAACCATGTGGTAGTTGATAAAGAAGTAACGATTTCCAAAGTGAAGAATGTACAGGGTATGTTTGAAGCACCAGCCTACGTAAGAAAAGGAGACCGTATTTAATGGAAAGAATCATGATGGTTGCCTCTGAAGGGTTGCCGTTTATTAAAAGTGGTGGACTTGCGGATGTTATTGGATCTTTGCCAAAAGAACTGAAGGCAAAAGGATATGATGTACGTGTTGTACTTCCTCTTTATAAAAAAATCGCAATCAACTGGCATCACAAATTCACCTATTTAAGAACTTATACTGTTAATATCAACTATGAAGAAGTACAGGTCAATCTGTTCTACTATATTTTAGATGATGTAACATATTATTTCATTGAACATGCCGGATATTTTGAAAGAGATGCTCTCTATGGATATGATGATGATGGAGAAAGATTTGCCTTCTATCAGAAAGCAGTTCT
>CAMEUL010000088.1 GCA_945938205.1 uncultured Traorella sp.
TTGAATGCTTTTCGCCGGACAGCTTGCGGAATGTGCACAATTGCCGCATCCACTACCACATCCTTTTGTCTTGCGAATCGAGCGAATCGCAAACAAAACACCTATTGCAATCAGACAAACAACCAGGATCGTTATCATATTTTTTTCCATGAACCAAGGATATCATGTTTTAAGAGCACTTGCAAATTGAATGAATGTTCAATATAATAAAACATATAAGGAGGATTGCATATGAAATATGACCCACATAAATCCTCAATAGGGGATCTTGATGCCAATATTATTGCATTACTTGTCTATCTTATTCCAATGCTTTTGGGATTCATTAATTCAACATTTGAAAGTTTGGCTTTCTTAATTCCACTGCTTGTTTTCTTTATGGAAAAGAAAAGCGAGTTTGTCATTTTCCATGCCGCCAATTCGTTGGCTTTCTTTGGAATCACCTGTATTCTTTCACTGATATCCAGTCTATTGAATCTCCCATTGATCATGGTAACCTGGATCGGAAATGTACTGACATTTGGTTTATTCAGCGGATTTGTCGCAATTATTTATGTTGTTCTTGGAATCTTTTTTGCGCTAGTCAGCATTTTATTATTTGGCTGCGAAATATACAGTCTGATCAAAGGCTATCAATATGAAGAAGTTGATCTGCCTGTCATTCGAATTCTGACTCGTTTCATTCTTAGTTTGCATAAATCATAATCGTTTTACCGTCATTTCTTTTTTTACGATACAATGCGCTTTGGCCTGTTTGACAGCTTCAATCAGAATGCCATGCGCATTTTCATTTTGTTCATCACAAATCATCTGAAGTGTTTTGATTTCCAGATCTTGCTTTCTTAATTCGACACAAAGATCTACGATACGATCCGCACGATGCACAAGATAAAAACGTCCTTTTTCCTTTAGAAGTCTTGAAGCGCAAGCACAAAGATCACTGAGCTTTAAATAGCATTCATGACGAGCAATACGCTTGAATTCATTTTCATTCAGTTGTCTGTTTTGATGTACCTGAAAATAAGGAGGATTGCACACGATCACATCCACCGCATCTATTTCCACATTCACGATATCTGAACAGATCAGTTCATAGTTAACGATATGATTGTCCTTCAGGTTTTCTTCAGCCAGCATGATGGCTTCTTTTTGTAATTCCACTCCGATCAGTTTCCCTTTTGTGTACTGCGAGGCATATAAAAGGAGAGCTCCATTATTGGTGCCGATATCAAGTACTGACTCATTCGGTTTTACTTTCATGAACTGTCCCAAAAGTGCTGTATCGGTATTCATGCGAAACATATCTTTTCGCTGTTTCAAATAAATATTTGTATTTGGTAAATAGTCTTTAGTTGTTTCCATAGTGCTATCTTAACAGAATTCATATTGAAATAAAAGGCTGTTTTCTTTATAATAGCGATATGAAAAACAAGTCTGAAAACTTTTACTATAAACTATGCCGATTAGCGATCCCGTTGTCCTTTGAACAGCTTTTGGGAAGTGCCATGGAAATGATTGATTCACTTATGGTCAGCTGGATCGGAATGGTCAGTGCCGTGGGCAGTGTCAGTATGTTTATGGTCATGGCCAATACCATTACTTGGGGAATACTGAGTGGAACAGATATCTTTGCGGCACAGTTTTTTGGGAAGAAAGATGAAAAAAATCTCAAAAAAACGATGGGTTTATCTTTGATCATGACACTTTTGAATGCTTTCTTCTGGTTCATCATCTTTACCTTTTTTAAAGAAACCATTATTCGTTTTTATGTTCAGGATGATTTAATCGTACAAAATGCCTTATCTTATGTCAGTATCGCAAAGTATTCTTTGTTGATGGAAGCCTTGGTTTTTACCTTTTCTCATCTTTATCGAAGTACAGGTCAGGCTGACTTTACGCTGAAGGTTTCTTTATTCTCTTCTGTTTTAAATATTCTTCTCAACTATGGCATGATTTTTATATTGAATCTAGGTGTTGTCGGGGCAGCAGGTGCTACCTTTCTTTCACACACGGTTTCATTATGCATCTATATTTTCTATGGAATCAAGACACAGCCTTTATTTTTAGGAACCTTATCCGAAATGTTTTCTTTTTCATGGGATTTTGTGAAATCCGTGGTTCATAAAGTGCTTCCTCTCATGGTGAATGAAACTCTCTTTGGATTCGGTGGAATGCTTTTGGTCAAGGCGATCTCGCTGTTAGGAACAGAGAGTCTTGAAGCTTACTATATCGGCGATCAGATTGCTTCCTTCTTTTCCTTTGTGATCTGGGGATTTGGCGGAAGTGTTCAGATCCTGCTCTCCCATGCCTTAGGTCAGGGACAGCGGGAAACAGCCCTGCTCATGGGAAAAAAGGCGCTCTATCTGGCAGGATTCTTTGCGATTATTTTAGGATGCATGATCTTAATGCTCTCTCCTTTTGTTACACTGCTCTATCATATTCAAAATCCTGCTGTGGCCATGTTGGCAAAACAAATGGTCTGGGTCTTTGCTTTCCGCATTGTTTTCCGCTTTTTGAATTTTACGCTCTTCTCCATTTTAAAAAGCGGAGGAGATGCCAAGATCATCCCTTATCTGGACAGTGGCATCGTGTTTCTTGTGGCCCTTCCGCTGGCTTTTATCAGTGGACATTTCTTGGAAAATGCTGCTTGGGTATATCTGATCAGTCAAAGTGAACAGCTGGTTCGTCTGATCTTTTCCTTGAAGCGTTTTGCCGGTCATCATTGGGCTTGTGATCTCACTCATATCAGTTAAAAGACGGATGAAAGGTCTTTCATCATAAAATAATTGGCATTTTTCGCAGGTTTTTCTCATGAATTTGATTTTTAGAAGGGAGTATGTTATATTTATTAGGCTATTATCGGTCTGAATCTACTTCAGCCAGGAGGTTATGAATTGTGGAAGGTCTTCCCGAGCAGAGTCTGATACTCTTACTCATTTTATTGGTTTTAATATCTGCATTCTTCAGCGCATGCGAAACTGCTTTTTCCATGTGCAACAAAATTCGTCTGAAACAGATGGCGAATCGTGGGGATGAGAGAGCTTTACACACACTTGAACTGGCGGATGATTTTGATAAATTAATCAGTGGAATTTTAGTGGGAAATAATTTTGTAAATATTTTTGCGGCATCTCTGTCAACGGTCCTGTTTACCCGTTTGTATCATGAAAATGGCGCTTCTGTTTCTACGATCGTGATGACCATCGTGGTACTGCTGTTTGGGGAGATCACACCTAAAACGATTGCCCGAACTCATTCCGATGCATTTGCCATGGCAGCTTATCCACTGCTGAAATTCATTATTTTTATTCTGACACCTTTTACATACATCTTTGGTTTATGGCAAAAACTGACCAATTTGATGGTGAAAGCAGATGACAACAAAGGCATGAGCGGTGAAGAACTGATCACCATGATCGAAGAAGTTGAAAAAGAAGGAAACATTGAAAAAGAAGAAAGCGAACTGATTCAGTCAGCGATTGAATTCAGTGATGTGGATATTGCGGACATCTATACACCTCGTGTAGATATGGTGGCATTGGATGTAGAAGAAGACAAAGAAACCATTGCGAAAACATTCAAAGAAAATCCATATTCTCGTATTCCGATTTATAAAGGAACCATTGACAATATTATTGGATTCATTCATCACCGTGATTTTTATGAACTGGAAGAAAATGAATCGATTGAATCTATTCTTCAGACACCGGTCTTTCTGCCACTTACAACACGCATCAGTGATGCGTTAAAGGAAATGCAGAAAAGCAAAGTGCATCTAGCAATTGTCTGTGATGAATTTGGAGGTACTGCCGGAATCATCACCCTGGAAGATATCATCGAAGAGCTGGTAGGTGAAATCTGGGATGAACACGATGAAGTCGTAGAAGAAATCGTACAGCTGGACGAGCATTCTTACAAGATTGATGGTACTGTGAATATTGATGAGGTATTTGAACTCTTTGAGATGTATGAAGAAGATATTTATGATTCCAACACATTAAGTGGATGGATCATTGAAATCAATGATAAACTTCCTTCTGTGCATGACATTATAAGATTCAAGAACCTTGAAATTGAAATACTGGATGCTGATGATCGAAAGATCAAATGGGCCCGTGTTTCTGAATGCAAAGATGATGATAACGAAAGCGATGAATAATCGCTTTTTTTATACAAACAAAAAAACGCTTTTCAGCGTTCTAGTTCAGTTTCTTCAGTATTTCGATAGCTTTTTTCATCTCTTCCGCATCACCGCTTTGAAGTGCCATGAACGATGCCATTAAAATTTCTTCCTTTCCGGGTTCTATGTGCTGCATTTTCTCTTTCAAAAGAGCTTTCAGTTCATCCATTGTTTGAAAATAAGCATGTTCCTCCATGACTTCTTCACTCATTTCTGACAAAAAGATAAAAGGTTCTTTAAAAAAGATTGGTTCAGGTTCCTGAGTTTTCTTTTTTAAAAGATCATTCATGATGCATGGAAGGTCTTTGTCTCCTAAGCAAGCATACTCAAAATCCAGTGAATTCATTATTTCCGTGGAAATATTGGCAATCAGACATTTACTCATGTTCGTTCTCCTTGTTATATTGATCTAAAAAGTGATAGCTTCCTTCATCATCAAAATAAGAAATGACCTGAGAAACATTCACATTCATGGAACTTTTATAGATATTCTTTTCAACATAAGGATTCACCTGATGAAGCTGATGGATAAGATCTTTGATTTCCTTACGCTTGGAGAAATGTTCCTCTTCATCATCATGTGTAAATTTGCAGGCACAGCGGATGAAATCCAGTTCGTTATATTTGCACCAGCGAACGATATCCGCTTCCCGTATCAGATACATCGGACGGATCAGTTCCATGCCTTCGTAGTTGTCAGAATGAAGTTTCGGCATCATGGTCTGATACTGGCCGGCATAAAACATACCCATGAGGATCGTTTCGATCGCATCATCGAAATGATGACCTAATGCAATCTTATTACAACCATTTTCTTTGGCAATACGATACAAATGACCTCTTCGCATTCTGGCACAAATGAAACATGGATTTTTATCTAAAGTTGTCACATATTGAAAAATATCTGTTTTATGTATTTCAATAGGAATCTCCAGTTTTCTGGCATTCTCTTTGATTTTTTCAAGATTGGCTTCATTATAGCCGGGATCCATCACAAGATATTTCACATCGAACTTAAACTTTCCATGACGCTTCAATTGCTGGAACAGTTTCGCCATCAGCATGCTATCCTTGCCTCCACTGATACAGCAGGCAATGCAGTCGTTTTCCTGAATCATGTCAAACTGGCAAATCCCTTTGACAAAGGCTGACCAGAGTTCTTTACGATAGGTTTTCACAATGCTTCTTTCAGCTTCATTAATTTTTCTCATGACGTTATTTTACACGAATCCAAAAGAAAAAGCCATACAAGATGGCTATTCTTCAAATAAATCACCGGACAGATAACGCTCACCAGTATCCGGCAGTAAAGCTAAGATCTTTTTGCTGGTATTCTGTTCCATGAGAGAGAGTTTCTTGGCAGCAAAGTAAGCTGCACCACCGGAAATACCTGCCAGGATACCATACGAGGCGGCTAATTCTCTGGCTCCCTGATAAGCTTCTTCATCGCTAACGCTCATGACTTGATCTACGACACTGGAATCGTAGATCTGCGGAATGAAACCTGCACCGATTCCCTGGATCTTATGCTTTCCGGCAATGCCTGTGGTAATCACTGCACTGCTTCTGGGTTCCACACCTATGATCGTGATTTCATTCTTATTTTCCTTGAGATATCTGCCAACTCCACTGATGGTTCCTCCTGTTCCAATGCCTGCCACGAAGATATCGATCTCTCCTTCACTATCTTTTAAGATCTCTATGGCTGTGGATTCATAGTGCGCCAATGGATTGTTTTTGTTTTCAAACTGCATAGGAATGAAAGAATTGGTGATTTCATCATGCAGATGATTAGCTTCCGCAATAGCTCCCTTCATTCCAAGATTGCCATCACTTAAGATAACTTCTGCCCCATAGGCTCTCATCAGTTTTCTTCTTTCAATAGACATGGTGGATGGCATGACCAGAATACATTTCAGATGAAGAGCAGCACAGACCATTGCTAATCCAACACCCGTATTACCGCTGGTGGGTTCAATGATGGTCGTGTTTGAGTCAATGCTTCCTTCTTCCAAAGCTTTCTGAATCATCTTATAAGCCACACGGTCCTTGACACTGCCTCCCGGATTGAAGGATTCCACCTTGACCATGATCTGATCATTTAGTTTTACGATGGGCGTGTTCCCAATCGTTTCGAGTATGTTGTTTTTTATCATCACTTTTCTCCTATAAATATAGGATATGC
>CAMEUL010000089.1 GCA_945938205.1 uncultured Traorella sp.
TTCTGATAAATAGGTACCAGTTCAACAGAAACGTCCACACCTAAATCTCCACGGGCAACCATGATTCCATCGGCTACATTCAGGATCTCATCTAAATTTTCATACCCTTCCTGATTTTCAATCTTGGCAATGATCTGAATACGATCATTTCCTTCTTCCTGAAGAATTTTTCTAATATCTAAGATATCCTGTTTTCTTCTTGTGAAACTTGCGGCAATGAAATCCAGATTATTGCGGCATGCGAAACGAATATCACTTTCATCTTTTTTTGAGATGAATGGCATTGAAAGTTTCACATTTGGCACATTGCACCCTTTACGGTTTTTGATGACCCCAGGATTTTCAACACGACACACCAGTTCACCGACTCTTTTCTCAAGAATGGTCAAACGGATCTTTCCGTCATCAATCAGAATAGAACCGCCTTCCTGAACATCATCAAACATTTCAGGGCACTGAATGTGAAAACGTTCCTTCGTTCCTTCAATTTCATCACGGCATAGGGTAACGATATCACCTTTTGCATAAGTTTCCTGACCATTTTTAAAAATTCCTGTACGGATTTCAGGACCCTTGGTATCCAGCAAAATGGAAAACTTGCATCCGCTTTCCTTTTCCACTTTACGGATACGGTTGATTCTTACAAGATGTTCTTCATGTGTTTCATGAGAAAAATTCAAACGGCAGACATTCATTCCGGCCTTCGCCATCTTCACCAGCATTTCTTCAGATTCAGTTGCCGGTCCAATCGTACATACAATTTTTGTTTTTCTTTCCATGTGCTCTCCTTATTAGACGAGTCTGTCAAATAAGTCCTGCAATTTCTTTCTGCTAGAGCGTGGGATATCCAAAGCTTCTTTAATTGGCACAGCAATGATCTGGTTATCTTTGATACCCACACATTGACCTCCAATACCGCGAATCAAAAGATCCACTGCTTTTTCTCCCATACGGCTCGCCAGAATTCGGTCTTGTGGTGTAGGGGATCCTCCACGCTGTACATGACCGAGCACTGTAGCTCTTCCTGAAAAACCTGTATTCAAAGATACCTTTTTCGCAAAGGCATCAACATCTGTGATCTTTTCGGAAATAATGACAATTGCATGACGTTTTTTCTTGACTACGTCAAATTCCTTCAATCTTTCTAATACTTCCGTTTCCTCAAATCCTGTCTGAGCTGTCACAACAATTTCTGCCCCTGTAGCTATTCCTGCCCATAAAGCAAGATCTCCACAACGGTTTCCCATTACTTCCACCACAGAACAGCGATGATGAGAACTAGAAGTATCTCTCAGTTTATCGACAGCTTCCACAACAGTCTGCAGAGCCGTATCAAAACCAATCGTAAAATCTGTGCAAGTGATATCATTATCAATGGTTCCAGGCAGACCGATACAATTGATGCCAGCTTCTGTTAAAGCAAGAGCACCACGATAGGATCCATCTCCACCAATGACAACCAGTGCTTCAATCCCTCTTTTTTTCAATTGACGAATTCCTGCTTCCTGTACTTTGGGATCTTTGAATTCCGGTAAGCGAGCACTTCCCAAAATTGTTCCACCACGATCGAGTATGTCAGATACATCTGAGCGAGTCAAAGGCTCAATATATCCTTCCACCAGACCACGATATCCATCATAGATTCCATATACTTCAATGTTTGCACTGTTCGCAACACGTACCACAGCTCGAATCGCTGCATTCATTCCCGGAGCATCTCCTCCAGAAGTTAGAACTCCAATACGTTTCACCATATGTTTTATCTCCTTAGCACGTTCTCATTTTATCATTATTTCACACATAATGCCATTCAATTACAAGCGTCGATTTGCACCTTTTAGGTTTTTTTCAACTGAAAGCGCTTTGACTCTTTCGATGAGTCGATTCGCCTTGATCGCATCTTTATTTCCTCTTGAATCAATGGAAAAATGTTCCTCAAGTTCATCAAAACTGTAATTGCTTGTGAAGTAAGTTTTCCTTCCTTTTTCCATTCTTTCATTCAATAATGGCATCAAGATTTCATCTCTGGACCATCCTGTGATACTTTCTCCACCGATATCATCCAGAATCAGCACATCGCATTTTTTCAGTTTGGAAAGAATGCTTTCCAAGCGTCCGCTTTCGCCAAACCCTGTCTTCAGTTCACTCATCAGTGTTGGACTGTTGACAAAGCAGACCTTTTCTCCTTTTTTCACATACCAGTTTCCCAAAGCATTCATCAGATAAGTTTTCCCCACACCTGGTTTTCCATAAAGATAAACACCCTTAGGTTCTGTTTCACTTTTTAAAAGCATGTTCCCTGCTTCCACAAGTTCTTTGCTTTTCTGATCCATGCTTTTAAAATCACGCATTTTCATGTCATCATTTCCGTGGAAATGAAGGTAATTCTTCAAATACTGATTTTTTTCTTCCTCTTTCTTCAAATAGCGACACTTTGAATAAACTTTACTTAGACATCCATCCATCATCACTAATTCAAAAACACGTCCTTGATCAAATTGGCAGGCAAAAAGTCCTGGACACTGTGCACAGATTTTTCTATCTTTGGACCATTCCAAAAGTTTAGAAGAATGTTCTTGAATAAAAGTATCATCTAAACCATTCTCTTTTAGAAAGGCTTTCACATCCTCATCCTTCTGACAGGCTTCAATACATTTCTGACGATATTCTTTCTGTTCCTCATTAAGGGTGATTTCCATATGCAATGCTTCCATATTACTCCATTCCCTGAAGAAGCTCATGGAATTCAGCCAACAGTTCCTCACTTGCTTCTTCTTCAGTTATTTCTTCTTTATCAGTATACCAGGAAGGCAGTTTCCGTTCCTCTTTAGTTTTTCCTTTTTTCTTTTGTTTTGGCTGACATGCTTCGAAGGCCTTTTCTGCGCTGTCGATACCATTGCGAACCCACACTGAGGCAATCTTTTCCACATATTTTCGATCCAGTCTGTTTTCATTGGCATTCAAGATATATTCAATCATGATATTAATAACTTCATTTTTCAGTTTAAATTCATTCGACAGATCTTCCAAAAGGCGAGCATCCACACTGCTAGGTTTGATTCCATTCTGTTTCATCTGCAAGAATTTCAAAGGATTCATCTCATATTTATTTTCACATTCTTCCTGCAAAGGTAAATATTTCTTTCTCACCAGTTCTCTAAAACGATTGCCATCAAAGGTCAAGGTTTTACCGGGTGTAGCTTTTCCTACCAATTCAATCATATCTTCCATAGAAACATTGTAGTAATTTCCCATTTCTTCGATAATTTCAAGATTGGTTTTATTTCTTTGAGAGGTTGGGAAAATCAGCTTGCTGCATTTTTTTAAGAATTTATTCATGTCAAAACTTCCGCTTTTCTTTTCCTGTAAATAGCGGTGCGTCTGAAATTCCTCTTCCTCTTTCTTTTGCCATCCACTTAAAGTTGTTACAGAGAAATTTTTACTGATTTCTTCATAACCATCCAATGATAATGCAGGATCTTTAAAACACATCATCGCAAACTGATAAGCCTTGCTGCCCATCTTCATTAGATAGTAACGTCCTAAAACTTCATGATTTAGAAATTTGAATCCTCGCTTGATTGGCTGTAGTTGCAGGATAAGAGATGTCTTGTCCTTCGATTCAAATGTCTTAAGAAGCATGAAACGTTCCAATTCTTCACGAGCAGTGGTTAACTCAAGAGGTGTACAATGAAGCGTTTCACAAAAGAAACGGTGGTTTTTTATTTTCCCATGGCTTTCTAAGATTCCACTCATCAGAAGATAAAACTGATAAGCCAATGGACTGATCAGCGGTGCATATAGGATTGCAAAAGAAGCCAGTTCTTCTGAATCAATGGATTTGATCTGTTCAATCTGATATTTGATCTCAATCATGATTTTCTCCTTGCAAGCAATGCATCGATCTGTTGATAAAGGTCAAAAAGAGTTGCTGTATTATTGATAATCACATCTGCTCTTTTCTTTTTCTCTTCCACATCCATCTGAGAAGCCAGTCTGCTTTCCACTTCTTTTTGATTCATGTTTCGAAATTGAACACATCTTTCCATCAGCTGACTGGATGGACTGACAATCAGCCAACTTTCATCAAAAGCATTTTCCCATCCCAGTTCAAACAGTAAAGGTACTTCCACATAGACATCCTCATCACTGTTTTCTCGTATTTTTTCAAGTTCTTTAAAAATCAGAGGATGCATGATTTCCTCCAATGTTTTTTTTGCACTGGCATCTGAAAAAATAATATGTGCCAATTTTTTTCGATCAAGGTTTTGATCCATATCCAGAATATCTGTACCAAAAGCATCCACGATCTTCTGATAGCCTGCGGCTTTTTTTCTTTGCAGATCAAAATTGATCGCATCGCAATCTACCACATGATAGCCTTTCTCTTTTAGATATTTCATCACGCTGGATTTTCCACTGGCAATACTGCCGGTAATGGCTATCCACGTTTTCTTTTTTTCTTCTGACATTTTCGGCATCGATAGGTACCCCTTCCATCACTTTGTATTTTTTCTACAGGCGATCCACACACCTGACAGACTTTCTGGTGATGAACTTTCAGTTTCAGCTGAAACAGTCCACTCACTCCTAAGGAACTGGTATAAGAACGAATGGTCGTACCACCGCTTCGAATAGCTCCCATTAAAATGCGATGCGTATGAAATACAATGTTTTCAAAATCATGTCTTGAAAGATCATAGACAATACTTTGAGGATCCAATCCGCATGAAAAGCAGATTTCATCTGCATAGATATTTCCAATTCCAGCCAAAAAACTCTGATCCAAAAGCATCTTTTTCAAATGTATCTTCTTAGGATGCCATTTTTGATACAGTTCAAATGAATCAATAGTCGGATCGATTGCATCTTTTCCAAGTTTTTCAAAGCATGTATATTGAAGATTTTCCTGTTTAGGAACCACCTTCATCTTTCCAAATTTTCGCGTGTCATGATACTGCAGATATCTTCCGTCACTCAATCTGAAAATCACATGAACATGCTTATCATAGGGCTGTTCTGTGTCCAGAATGTAAAATTTTCCTTCCATGCGCAAATGAACGATCAAAGCATCTTTTTCACATTCAAAAATCAAGTATTTTCCATATCGCTGATAGGCTTCGATTCTTTGATGTACAATTCTTTCAAAATCTTTGAGATCTTGATCTACAATATTGCGCCACAGCACCTTTACATCTTCAATTTCAACACTGCCAAGCTGCGCCATAAGTGTTTTTCTGACAGTTTCAACCTCTGGCAATTCTGGCATTATTTGGCCTCATACCAGTTCTTTGAAACCGTTGCTTCTGCCTTTAATGGGACATCCAAAGTTAAAGCATGTTCCATTTCATAGCTGACAAGCTGTCTCATTTGTTCCACTTCTTCTTCATAGACATCAAAAATGAGTTCGTCATGAATCTGAAGGATCATTTTTGACTTACAGTTCATCTCTTTCATTTTTCTGTATATGTTATTCATTGCTACCTTGATCAGATCTGCACTGCATCCCTGAATTGGCGCATTCATGGCAGCACGCTTACCGAATTCACGTACCATGTAGTTTTTGTCATGAATTTCTTCGATCCATCTCTTGCGATGAAATAACGTAGTGACATAACCTTTATCCTCACATTCCTTTATGGTTTCATCCATGAATTTTTGAATATTCGGATATGTTTCAAAATAACTATCAATAAAATCTTTCGCTTCCTTAGGTGAAATATTCAATTGTTCACTTAAGCCATACGCACTCATGCCATAGACAATACCAAAGTTTACGGCTTTAGCCTGACGGCGCATCAAAGAAGTGACATCTTCTTTGTCAACATGAAAGATATGACTTGCTGTTTCAGTATGAATATCAGCATCTTCATTAAATGCTTTGATCATCTTTTCCACATGTGCCATATGAGCCAACATTCTCAGTTCGATCTGAGAATAATCGGCACTGACCAGAACATGTCCAGGGCTGGCTACAAATGCCTTACGGATCTTCTTACCATCCTCATCACGAACACTGATGTTCTGCAGGTTTGGATCACTGCTTGAAAGACGTCCTGTTGTCGTCAGACACTGATTAAATGTGGTATGGATCTTGCCATCCTTTTGAATATGTTTTACCAGTCCAACGGCATACGTCGAATTGAGTTTCTGATATTTTCTCTGCATCAAAAGCTGTTCAATAATTGGGTGAGCATCTTTCAGTTTCTCCAAAACATCCTGTGATGTGCTTCTTTTCTTCCCTGTTTTCAGTTTCAGTTCATCATAAAGTACTTCTGCCAGTTGCTTTGGTGAGTTCACATTAAACTCATGCCCAGCCAATTCATAGATTTTCTGAGTGCAGGCATC
>CAMEUL010000090.1 GCA_945938205.1 uncultured Traorella sp.
CGGAAGAATGTTTTCCGGAGAAACTATGTTCTTGAACACGTATACGGCGAACGCAGATGGAAAGATTGCATTTGCTTCATCTTTTCCAGGTGAAATCAGAAAATACGATATTGCACCTGGAAAAGAAATCATTGTTCAGAAATCAGCTTTTTTAGCCAGTGAACCTGGTGTTGAAAGAACAGTCTTCTTCAATAAGAAAGCTATGACAGGTATCTTTGGTGGAGAAGGATTCATTATGAATAAGCTTTCAGGACAGGGAAGCGTTTTTGTGGAAATTGATGGAGCAACCGTTGAATATGACTTGGCACCCGGAGAACAGATCATTGTAGATACCGGATATGTTGCCGTAATGGATGCAACCTGTCAGATGACCACACAAAGTGTACAGGGACTAAAGAATAAAATGCTGGGAGGAGAAGGTTTCTTTAATACAGTAGTGATAGGACCTGGACGAGTTGTCTTGCAGACAATGCCAATATCTTCTATTGCTAGTTCATTAGCACCATTTTTTCCAGCAAGTAAATAATTAAATAAAGACCATCATTTCATGTGAAGTGATGGTTTTTCATATTTTATAGTATTACGATGATAAATCATTCACTAGGAATATAAATCAAATAGTGATTTAAAACAGCAGAATTTGTGTAAAAAAAGAAACCTATTTCTATTTTGGAATGAAAGGTTTCTTTTGAAAGACTAAAAAATTTCTCTTGTCCAAAGATAAGTATCTTTGATTTCTCCCCATTGAATGGCTGTAAGAGTATCATAGAGTTTCTGAGTAAGTTCGCCTGTTGTAAACTGATGAATTTTGACGATTTCTCCACGATAATTCAACTCACCAATAGGTGTAATGACAGCGGCTGTGCCACTGCCAAAGGATTCCTCCAAATCGCCGTTTCGTCCGGCTTCCATGAGATCATCGATGGATAAATGTTCTTCATGTACGGTATATCCCCAATCTTTTAATAAAGTAAGGATCGAATCTCGGGTAACTCCTGCCAAAACAGTTCCCTCTATAGGAGCAGTATAGATCTCACCTTTGATCTTGAAGAAGACATTCATAGTTCCTACTTCTTCAACATATTTACGATGTACTCCATCTAACCATAGTACTTGTGTATATCCTAATTTAGCTGCTTTGGCCTGTGCTGCCACACTACCGGCATAATTACCGCCACATTTCGCAAAACCGGTACCACCACGCACAGCTCTTACAAATTCTTCTTCCACATAAATCTTGACAGGGTTGACTCCTTCAGGATAATAGGAGCCTACTGGAGAGCAGACAATCATGAAAACATAACTCTTTGCCGGATGAACACCAACTCCTGCTTCTGTCGCAAACATGAAAGGACGGATATAAAGTGACGTTCTTTCCTGATCTGGAATCCAATCCTTTTCCACACGAACTAGAGCCTCGACAGCTTCCAAAAACATTTCCTCTGGAATGACAGGCATGCTGAGACGTTTGTTGGAATACATCATTCGCCGTGCATTCATATCTGGACGAAACAGCAGAATACGACCATCTTGTGTCTTATATGCCTTTAAACCTTCAAAGGTTTCTTGAGCATAATGTAACACCATGCTTGCAGGATCCAGTGGAATAGGACCATAAGGAACAATGCGAGCATCATGCCACTGTTCTTCTTCATTCCAATCACACATAAACATGTAATCTGTGAAATATTTGCCAAAACCAAGTTCATTTGTTTT
The DNA here is from genome assembly GCA_945938205.1 of uncultured Traorella sp. Lineage (GTDB taxonomy): Bacteria > Bacillota_I > Bacilli_A > Erysipelotrichales > Erysipelotrichaceae > Traorella. The sequence goes on from CAMEUL010000090.1 coordinate 1,717, forward strand.
TGGTTTTTCTTTCAACTGCTTTCTTTCCTCAAATCGGATCTTCATGAGCATTCCTCCTTCTTAATATAAAAAAAAGAATAGCACTGTTCATTGAAGATGTCTATGAAAAAATGATAAGATAATTATGAAAAGAATGGAGAGAATCTTATGCAAATCGTCATCTACACTCTTTTAAATTATATGAATACCTGCATCAAACAGGATACCAATTATGAAATCGCAAAGTGTCTGCTATTGAATATTCAGAAAATTTCAAAAATGTCATTAGAAGATACAGCTTTGCTATGTAATGTTTCAGTATCCACTCTGACAAGATTCTTCAGAACAGTAGGTTTTTATAATTTTTCAACGATTAAACGTTTATTAAAAAATCAGGAATACCCATTTGATCAGAATAGTTTTGTGAATCATCATAATTCAGAAGAATATATTGAAGATATCACACAAGGACTCTATCGACTGGAAAACATTGATTCTGAAAAATTGATGAATATTGCGAAATGGATCGATCAGGCACCTCATATTTATATGCTGGGTTATGGAGACTTTCATTATCAAGCAGCTTATTTTCAAAATATCATGCTGTACCATGGAAAGCTATTGGAAATCATTCATCAAAATGAACAATTTAAACCAGCAAAACTGGAACCGGAAGATATGCTTCTCATTACTAGTTTGAGTGGCAAGTATGTGAAAAACATTGAAACAACGCTTAAAAAATGTAAATGCAGGAAAATACTGATTACTCAAATGAATGATATGCATAGCGATTTTGATTGTGTTTTGGAAATGGGAATCAATCAAGATAAAAATCTAGACAAGTATTTCATCATGCGTATTTATGAGAAAATTATCAGCAGTTATTGTTTTCATAAAAGTGGTCATATTATGGCGAGTAAATAAATCCATAAACCAATTATAATGGCCTTGAAAAGAGGAGGTTATTCATATGATTATTACTATTGTTGGTGGAGGAAGCACTTTTACTCCGGGAATCGTGAAATCTATTGCTCTTCGTAAAGAAGAATTAGAAGTGGAAGAAATCCGTTTGTTTGATATTGATAAAGAGAGACAGGGCAAAGTAGCTGTTGTCGTAAAATGGATCCTTGAAGAAGAACTGCATAGCGGAATTAAGCTTACAGTGACTTATAATGAAGAAGAAGCCTACCGCGATGCGGATTTTATCTTTGCTCAGATGAGGGTTGGAAAATATGCGATGCGTGAGCAGGATGAAAAGATTCCTTTGCGTCATGGCTGTGTAGGTCAGGAAACCTGTGGATGTGGTGGATTGGCTTATGGCATGAGAACAATTTTCCCAATGATCAAAGTCATTGATGATGTGGAAAAATATGCGAAACCAAATTACTGAATCTTAAATTATTCCAATCCGGCTGCCATCGTATCAGAAGCATGCCGTAAGCTCCGTCCGAATGCTAGAATCATCAACATCTGTGATATGCCAATTGCTATCATTGATGTCATCGCGGCAGCTCTTGAGATCAAAGATAAAAAAGAAATTGTATTTGATTACTTTGGATTAAATCATTTTGGATGGTTCACCAAGATTGAATATAAAGGGCAGGATATCATGGAATCCTTGAAAGCTTATATCAAAAAACATGAAATACTTCTGCCGGCTTCTTACATGAAAGATAAACAGGCTTTAGCATTCAAAAGCAAGGATCAAAATCGTCATACCAAAGGAAGTTGGTATTATGTATGGAAAGGCATTTATGAAATCATGGAAAACTTCCCAGATTATGTGCCAAATACATATCTAAATTATTATCTTCAGTCTAAAGAATTTGTGGAACACTCAGATCCTAATTACACACGTGCCAATGAAGTCATGGATTCACGTGAAAAAAATCTGTTTGATGGAATCGATAAATATCTTAAAACAGGAGAAATTGATGAAAGCGTCTTCTATGCGGGAAGTCATGGTGACTGGATAGCTGATCTCGCCATCGCTCTTAAAAATGATACCAAAGCACGCTTTTTGGTGATCATAGAAAATCGTGGTGCTATTCCAAATATGCCATATGATGCGATGGTAGAAGTACCGGCATATATTGGCAAGGATGGTCCGGAAGTGATTGCACAGAATGAAATCCCACTGTTCCAGCAAGGTCTGATGATGCAGCAGGTCAACTGTGAAAAACTGCTGGTGGAAGGATGTATTGAAGGCAGTTATCAGAAAGTGCTAGAAGCTTTCACCCTGAATAAAACAGTGCCAAGCATGAATACCGCAAAACGGATTTTAGATGATATGATCATTGCGAACAAAGGATACTGGCCTGAATTAAAATAGTTTTCAAAAATCAGCAGTCATGCTGATTTTTTGTAAGAGAGTTTCGTGGACAACAATTCTTAAATAGATTATACTTAACATGTTGTTCATGAATGGAGAAATTATGAAAAATATATTAATACGCGTTTTGATGTTATGCGTGGGTGGTATTCTGATTGGCATTGCAATCGCTATGTGTGCAAAAACGGGTTGGGGCGCTGATCCTTTAACGGTCTTTTATGATGGATTATCAAAAACGATGAATATTACTCAAGGATTGGCAAGCAATTATACATCCTATGCCATGATTCTGTTAGTGATTTTCATCAATTATAAACAGTTAGGCATAGGAACACTTGTGGTTCCTTTCTGTACTCAATTTGGTATTGATTATGGACTGCAGCTGATTCCCGTAATGGGTGGTTTGACTGCAATCTTGATGTTGGCTGCAGGATTCATTCTGCTGGCACTTGGCGTCAGTATCACAATTGAAGCGAGGATGGGGAAAAGTGCCTATGATGCTTTGATATTTTCACTGTCTGAAAAATTCCATATGCAGTATCATCACATACGTTGGATCTTGGATATCTTATTGGTTGTGTTTGGTGTCATCATGAAAGGCAATCTGACTTTCGCAACACTTGTGGCTGTCCTCATTATGGGAAAAATGATTACTTTCTTTAATTCCATCATTGAAAAAGCCATGAATCCAATACTGAAAGACAAAGTACTTGAAAAATAGTACTTTTTTTCATGTTTCATCGTTGAGATATGGTAAAATTACACTACAGAAGCGTGTGGAGGCATCAAAATGAAAGAAGTGTTAGAAAGAATCAGAAAATTCAATGAAGATAGAGATTGGGATCAATTTCATACACCAGAAAATCTTGCAAAGTCCATTGCCATAGAATCAGGTGAATTATTAGAGTGCTTTCAATGGAACAATGATTTCAATCAGAAAGAAGTCTGTGAAGAACTGGCAGACATCATGAGCTACTGTATTATGCTGGCTGATCGTCTTCATGTAGATATGGAAACAATCATTATGGATAAATTTGATCAGAATGAACAGAAATATCCTGTATCAAAAGCAAAGGGTGTTAGTACAAAATATGATAAGTTATAGAAATGTTTCAATTCTTTGATATTTTCTAGAAAACAATATGATAATGAAAAAGATTGCAAATGCAATCTTTTATAGGTTATTTTTTTTATCTCGATTTTGAATAATATAGTCAGCAACACCTTTCATACGTTTTTCTAATTTCTTTAAATATGATTTTTCTTGCCAATAACATTCATCCTTTATTTCATGATAAAGGTATTGAATAATTCATTCAAATTAAAGAGAAATCATGTTAGAATGTTATCAAGAGGTGAACGATATGATTTATATTTACAATGCAGGGCCAATGTTTACAGAAGCTGATATCAATCAAAGAATGCGAGAAGGAAAAATGATGAGAGAGGTGCTTCAAAGAAATCAAAAGGAGTTTACTGTCATCAATCCTATTGAACTTCCATTTGACAATACGAAAGTATTAACATCCAAAGAAATATTCATGGCGGATCATGAGCATGTGGAAAAAGCGAATGTCTTCTTTTTTGAACTCGCCAGTGGTGATAGTGGTACATATGTAGAACTGGGAAATGCAATCGAACGTTTGATGCATGGCAGTCCTCTTCATATTTATCCGGTATTTAATGATTTGCGTCTTCAGCGAAATCAAGTGGGTGGTATTGAGTGTCCATTAGGATTCAATTCCTATCTTGTGGGATCTCTAACTGCTAACAATATTGAAATTCATACCAGTTTTGATGAAGCATTTGCTCATTTCATGAAGGATTTTCATTTAGAATAAGTGGTAAAACAAAATGATTTATGCATATATTGTAGGGCCGATGTTTACAGAGGCAGATATTAATCAAAGAAAACGTGAAGCAGTTCTCATCCGAGAAGTGCTTGAGAAGAATCATGAAGAACATATGGTCATTAATCCGGTGGAACTTCCATTTGATCAAAGCAAAGTGCTGACATCAAAGGAAATATTTCTGGCAGATCGAAAACATCAGGAAAAAGCGAATGTTTTCTTTTTTGAGTTGGCCAGTGAAGACAGTGGCAGCTGTGTTGCACTGGGGACGGTCATTGAACGATTTATGCAGGGGAAACCTCTTCATATTTATCCGGTATTTAATGATTTGCGTCTTC
>CAMEUL010000091.1 GCA_945938205.1 uncultured Traorella sp.
TAGTCAGTGATATTAATGGATACAAGGAAGAAAAGTACCACAAGGAATGTTCAATGGCACTTCGTGTTGCGAAAACTGTTCAGAGAACGAAAGTGAATGCTTCTTTGGATCCAATGCCAAATGACGAAAGAAAAGCTGTTCATTCTTATTTGGTGAACATGCCAAAAATTCGTACCGTTAGCGAAGGTGACGGAAGAGAACGTCATATCGTTATCGTATACGATGAAAACAAACATTAAGCTGATCAATTTGATCAGCTATTTTTATTATTTTAATAGTTGGATTTCTGAATCACTTAATAGCCGGTATTCTCCTTCTTTCACATCCAAGTGAAGATGCATGAAACGAATTCTTTTAAGACTTCTGACATGGTAATCAAAAGCAGAACACATTCTTCGTATCTGACGGTTATAACCTTGAGTAAGAATAATCGAAAACTTGCGTTTGCTGATTTGTGATACTTTACAAGGTAAAGTAACGACATAGGAGTTTGTGACAGGATTATAAATTTTGACTCCTTTTGAAAGATTTGTAAGGAAAGAAGGTGTAATTGCTTTATCTACTTCGACGATATATTCCTTTTCATGTCCATTTTCAGCACGGAGACATTCATTGACAAGATCACCATTGTTTGTCAAAAGGATCAAACCAGAGCTATCTTTATCTAATCGTCCAATCGGAAAGATTCGTTCAGGATAGTGGACAAAATCGATAATATTCCCTTCTATATGAAGTTCTGTCGTACAGGTGATTCCTACAGGTTTATTCAGTAGAAGAACGATCGTTTTCTGTTGAGGCTTGATAAGCATATCCTTTACTTTCACCTCATCATTTTCTTCTACAATGGTTTGAAGAGTAGCTTCTTTTCCATTAACAGTCACTTCATGGTTAAGGATGTATTCTTCTGCCTTTCTTCGTGAACAGAAGCCACTGCTGGCGATATATTTATTGATGCGCATGGAGAATAGCTTCCTTTAATCTGAGATATTCTTTTGATCTTTCATAATGTCCCTGGTTTTCTCTAAAGTCACTTCCAAAACATCCTCTTGATACCATGACGATTGGCGGAGTCTGAAGACGTTTAAATACACCGAGTTCAAATTTATTCAAGACCCATTCTAAGTCTTCAATAAATTCTTTTGGATCATCTAAACCATAATATTTGATCCATTTGCCAAGTTCAGTTTCATAGATGCTTCCATCTAAATATTCTTGCATCATTTTTTCTATGCCGTAACCGGGATATTCTGTTAATCGCTGAATGATCTCATCATGATAGAACCATTTCATAGGATCACGCTGATTGTTTTTCAATTCAGCACTTGGTGGCATAACCCAAACGATTTCATCATCTTTGATTTCAGGGAGAAGATTGGTAGGAATGACTTCTTTATTGAAATAATTGTTGATGCTTTTTGCGACATCAAAAAGCTGAACCTTGGTCAGATCCTGTAGAGGAGCCAGACATCCAATCGTATCTCCATAAAGGGTGGCATATCCTAAAGCACCTTCAATTTTATTTCCATTATTGATGATCACACCATTTTCAATCTGAGAAATGGCTCCCAGAATGGAACCTCGGATCCTTGCCTGGATGTTTTCAATAGAAAATTCGCTGATTTCGTTCTGAGTGTATTGTTTCAGACAGGCAATCTGTTCTTCTACCAGTTTTTGAATGATTCCATCACGGCATTCAATACCTAAAGCATTCGCTAAGCGATGGGCATTATCAATGGTTGTTGAGGAATTATAGCGTGTTGCCATATTCAAACTAATAACTCTTTCTTTTCCAAGACTCATAGCCAAAAGTGCCGCATTGACACTGCTGTCAAGCCCACCGGATAAACCAATGATCCATTTAAAACGACGATTGAAGATCTGATCATCAAATTCACGTATGGCTGTCAATAAAGCATGCATCATCTTGTCCTGACATTTTTCTGTCAGGCTTTTTTGATCCAATTCCACAGTTTTACATTCTTCCTTAAAGGCATCATTACAGTTTGCGATACAATTTCCATTTTTATCATAGACAGAACTGTCTCCATCAAAAATACACACAGTCTTTGAACTGTTCTGCATTCCTACAGCATTGACATAAACAAAAGGCACAAATCCTTTGGAAGCATGGTAGGCAATCTGTTTTTCTCTTCCTTTTTCTTTATTTCTTGTCCATGGAGAAGAAGAAATATTACAAATCAGATCACAGTTTTGATTTACATAGGATCTAGTCGGATCGATCTGGTAATCTTTGCTCCAGAGATCCTCACAGATTTCACAACCAATCTTCATCTCTTTAAATATGAAAGGAGAAGTGAGATCTTCATCTTTCAGATTTAATTTTCCTTTGAGTTCCAATGAAGAAAGAAAATAACGTGAATCATCAAATATACGATAATCCGGATTGAGTGTTTTCACATATCTTCCTTCAAATAGTCCATTTTCTCTTTTTACCCATTGTCCGTTATAGGCGAAAAAGGCAGTGTTCAATCGAACACGTCTTCCATCTCTTCCTCTAATGCCATCTAGTGTAGAAACATTTCCCCATAAGATTCCAATATCTTTTGAAGCTTCTTTCAGTATTTCATTATAGCTGAGTGCTGTGTCAAGAAAAGCATCATCCAGCCACTTATCACTCAGTAAGTATCCTGTAACACAGAGTTCAGGAAAAACGATCAGATCTGCTTTTTCTTCTTTTGCTTTCTGAATGAAAGCGAACATGGTATCCAGGTTTTTTGACATTTGGCCTGGCAATACTTTCATTTGTCCCATTGCAATTTTCATTGTTATCACCTTTTCAATTTTAGCATACTCTTGATGAATAATCACAAAAAGTGTTCATTATTCCTATATTTCCGCTATGAAGAGGAAAAAGAAAATTTTATTGATGATGGGTTTTTCTATAGAATGAAATCGAAAAGAAAAGGAGGGCATATGAAGTTGGATTCAGAACAGTATTCATTTCAATTGATTTTACATAGTGGAAATGCAAGAAGCATGGCTTTTGAAGCATTAGGTCTTGTGAAAAACAAACAAATGAATGAAGGAGAAGAACTTTATAAGAAAGCTAAGGAAGAATTAATCGAAGCACAGAAGATCCATGCGCAAATGTTAAGGATCATGGCGAATCAGGAAGAAAATTTAGATGTGAATTTACTTTTGATTCATGCAGAAGATCATATTTCTTCTACTGCTGTTGCCTGTGAAATGACAGGTGAATTTATTGATTTATACAAGAAAGTAGGACATTTGCTATGAAAGAATTTTTATGGGGTGGTGCCACTGCTTCATATCAGTGTGAAGGTTCCTGGCAGGAAGATGGACGTGTAGAATCAATGTGGGATCATTATCTCCATGAGAATAATTTAGAAAATGGAGATGTGGCAAGTGATCATTATCATCGTTTTGAAGAAGATATTCGAATGATGAAAGAAGGCGGTCAGAATGCCTATCGATTCTCTTTGGCATGGCCAAGAATCATTAAAAACCGTGAAGGGGAAGTAAATGAAAAAGGGATTGCATTCTACCGTAGAGTGCTTGAAACTTGTCATAAATATGACATTGAACCTTTCGTAACGGTTTATCACTGGGATCTGCCTCAGTATTTAGAAGAAAGAGGCGGATGGCTGAATGAAGAAACTTGTTATGCTTATGAGCATTATGCGAAAGTGTGCTTTGAAGCATTTCAAGATCTAGTGACACATTGGGTTACATTCAATGAACCAAAATGGTTCGTGTGCAGCGGCTATTTAATTGGGAACTATCCTCCAGGACACAAGAATCCTCAAGAAACGATTACAGCTGCCTTTCATGTCATGTATGCAAGTGCACTAGGTGTCAAAGCATTCAGAGAAGGAAACTATCCTGGAAAGATAGGTATTGTTCACAGTTTCAGTCCAGTGAACGGTGTAGATGATACATTGGCAACTAAAATTGCAATGCGTTATGCAGATAATTACAGCAATAACTGGATTTTGGATACAGCTGCAAAGGGAGAAATTCCTATTGATTTATTGTCGACTTTATCAAAAAAATATGATCTTTCGATGATCACTGAAAAGCATCTGAAGACCATTAAAGAAAATACAGTTGATTTCCTTGGTTTAAATTATTATGCTCGTACTTTAGTGAAACCATACAGTGAAGGAGAAACTACTTTTGTAGTTAATAATACCGGTAAAAAAGGAAAAGGATCAAGTAAAGTTATTATCAAAGACTGGTTCGAACAGGTTTATGATCCAAATTCAACTTATACAGAATGGGATACTGAGATTTATCCAAAAGGACTTCAGGAAGGATTGAAAGAAGTCTGGGAAAAATACCATTTGCCAATCTATATTACTGAAAACGGAGTTGGAATGTATGAAGATGCAAAGGTTGATCAGATCCAGGATGATTATCGTATAGCGTTTATGAATGATCATATCAATGCCATTTTAAATGCAAAGGATGCAGGTGTTGATGTCAGAGGATATTTCGCTTGGAGTTCTTTCGATTTGTATTCATGGAAGAATGGATGTGAAAAGCGTTATGGTTTGGTTGCTATTGATTTTGAAGATGGATTGATTCGTAAACCAAAAAAGAGTTATTTCTGGTTCAAGGAAATGATCGAAAGTAACGCTCAAACAATAAAAAGAGAAAAACTATAGGAGGTGAAGAAATGAAAAAGGTAATGCTTGTATGTAATGCTGGTATGTCAACCGGAATTCTTGCGAAAAGAATCGAAGAAGCAAGTGAAGGAAAACTTCAGGTCCGTGCCTATGGGGAAGCAGAATACGCTGATAACTTAGAAGGCGTAGAACTAATTTTAGTTGGACCACAGTTGCGTCATCAGATTCCTACAATTGAGAAGAATGTAACCGTTCCGGTAAAATCAATTCCTCCTCAGTATTATGGACTGATGGATGGAAAAGGTGTTTTCAAAGAAATCACCAAAATTTTGGAAATCTAATTTTGAGAGGAGATAGAAAAATGAATTTTAATTCAATAAGTGAAAAAGTAGAAAAACATATTCTTCCATTTGCGAACAAATTAAGTTCACAACGTCATTTGAGAGCAATTCGTGATGCTTTCATGAGTTTATTGCCTATTACTTTAGTGGGAGGTGTTGCTTCTGTTATTGGTGCAGCTCCTGTTACTGAAACAACAACCAATGGATTCTTATTGGCATGGGCTAATTTTGCAGCACAGAATTCAGCTGTATTAAGTTGGATCAATGCTTTAACATTAGGTGGTATGGCCCTGTATATTTGTATGGGAATTACTTATTTCTTAAGTAAGCACTTCAAAATGGATGTATTCATCCCAATGATGATCACTATGTTTGGCTTTATGATGCTGGTATGCAATCCTATTGAATTAGGATTTGGCAGGAAGCAGCATTGATATTTCTTACATTGGTGGTCAGGGTCTGCTCCCTGCTATGCTGGTTGCATTTGTTGGAGTTGAACTTTATCATTATATGAGAGAACACAACTGGGGAAGAATTACATTACCTCCAAGTGTGCCTGCTTCATTGACAGAAGTATTTGCAGGTTTAGTTCCAGCTTTCCTTACATTAGCAGTTTACATTGTTATCTGGATCGTATTTAATGCTTTAGGAACAAACTTCACAGCATTCATTTACTCAATCATTTCTCCTGCATTATCTGCAGCAGATTCATTAGGATTTACTATTCTTGTTACTTTGTTGCTTCACTTATTCTGGTTCTTTGGTATTCACGATGCTGCTTTTGGAGCTGTTTTGGGACCAATTCGTGATGGTAACTTATCAATCAATGCTGCTGCACAGGCTGCCGGACAGGCATTACCTCATGTCTTCACGACTTCATTCTGGGTTTACTTTGTTATTATCGGTGGATGTGGATCTGTATTGGCACTTGCTATTCTGCTTTTGACTTCAAAATCAAAACAGCTGAAAACCGTTGGTCGTGTTGGTATCGTTCCTGCTTTCTTTGGAATCAGTGAACCAATCATCTTCGGTGTACCATTAATGATGAACCCAATCTTCTTTATCCCATTCTTATTAACTTCTACAGTAAATGGTATTATTTCATTCCTGTTAATTGACAGTGGAGTGATTGCGAAAACATTCGCCATGTTGTCATGGCAAATGCCTTCAGTGTTTGGTGCCTTCCTTTCAACCATGGATATCAAAGCACCTGTTCTGATCATTGTTCTTATTTTGATCGATATGCTGAGTTACTTCC
>CAMEUL010000092.1 GCA_945938205.1 uncultured Traorella sp.
CAACATGTATTCGTGTTCGATCACATTGATTTCGTCAAGTTTGGTACTGATGAGTTCTGCGACTGTCGCACAGGTATCCACATCCATGTTTCCCTCACTTTTTTCAATGGCAATTGTCAGAATCTGATGCTTACCTTCATGGTTCCATGTCATGTCATAAAGTGAGACACCGGCTTCTTTCAGAAGCGGTAACAGTGCTTCTTTGATTTTTGCTTCCTGATCCATCTTTTCTCCTTTACCTAGCAAAATGAAAGTGGACTTTCGTCCACTTGTTTTCTTTACGGGCATATTGTATCACTTCAAATCTCACATTTCAAGCGTTTTCCTCAATAATTCACGATTTAAAGCCATTTCATAAAAGAAAACAGGAACAGTTCAACAAACTGCTCCTCGTTTCTTTTTAGTTTTTAAATGATTTCTTGAATTTATCAAAAGCGGATTCACGTCCCTTTGATTCACGAAGCTTCTCATATAGTTTGAATTCATCCTTGGAAAGCTTGGTTGGAATCTCAATGCGGACTTCCACATACTGATCGCCCTGATTTCTTGGACCTTTGACACCTTTGCCACGCAATCTAAACTGAGTTCCATGCTGTGTTCCAGCTGGAATGGTCAGTTCTACATCACCATAGACAGTCGGTACATCGATCTTGCAACCAAGTGTCGCATCCACGGCACTGACAGGAATGCTGATGCGGATATCATTGCCATCACGAACAAAGTTTTGATGGCGTCCTACGAGCACTTCAATATATAGATCACCGTTTGGACCTCCATTGATGCCTCTTTCTCCCTTGCCGCCAACACGGATCTGCTGACCGGACTGGATACCGGCAGGAATCTTGATTTCAAGTTTCACACGTTTGTGTTCATAGCCCTTGCCGTTACATTTAGAACACTTATGAAGGATCTTCTTTCCGCTTCCGCCGCAATCCGGACAAACACTGGTCGACATGAAGACACCAAAAGGTGTTCGATTCTGCGTCTGAACCTGTCCTGTACCATTACATCTTGAACAAGACTGAATGTCGCTCTTGCTTCTAGCTCCGCTTCCTAAGCATTCACTGCACTGTTCATCCACTTCAATCGTGATTTCTTCGGTTTTCCCGAAAATAGCTTCCATGAATTCAATGCGCATCTGCATGAAACGGTCATTTCCTTTACGAGGACCTGTGGAAGAACGTCTCTGCGTGCTTCCTCCACCAAAGAAGGAACCAAAGATATCATTGATATCGCCAAAATCACTGAAACCTCCAGAGAATCCTCCACCACCAAAGGCACCATCCATGCCGGCATGACCAAACTGATCATAGTTAGCTTTTTTCTGAGGATCGCTTAAAACTTCATAGGCTTCATTGATTTCCTTGAATTTTTCTTCCGCATCCGGCGCCTTATTCACATCCGGGTGATATTTTTTCGCCATTTGACGATATGCTTTCTTAATTTCGGCATCACTGGCTCCTTTCTGAAGGCCCAATACCTCATAGTAATCTCTTTTTTCCATCCTATACCACCTTTCAGCAGTGAAATTCTAGCATAGCTAGAATTTCATTTCAATATTAATTCTTTTCAGTGAAATCGGCATCTACAACATTGTCATCCTGAGCATTGGCTGACTGTTCTGACGCATTTGCACCCTGCTGCTGATACATCTGTTCAGCGGCCATCTGAGCTGCTTTTTCCAAAGCATCCAGTTTTGTCTTGACAGATTCCATATCGTTGTCATCCAGAGCTTTCTGTAATTCATCACGAAGTTTCTGTGTTTCTTCTTTCTGTTTAGCATCGATCTTGTCTCCAGCATCAGCCAGTGTTGTATCGATTTGGTTGATGAAGGCTTCAGCTTTATTTCTTAATTCAGCTTCTTCACGACGTTTTTCATCTTCATTCTTGTGTTCTTCAGCTTCCTTCACCATTCTTTCAATTTCTTCATCGCTGAGTCCTGAAGAGTTAGAAATAGTAATGGACTGTTTCTTGTTCGTTCCTTTATCGAGTGCAGATACATGAACAATACCGTTTACGTCGATATCGAATGTAACTTCGATCTGTGGAATACCACGTCTTGCTGGAGCAATTCCATCCAATTTAAATAAACCAAGCGTCTTGTTGTCATTGGCCATTGGACGTTCACCCTGAAGCACATGGATATCTACAGCCGGCTGATTGTCAGCAGCAGTTGAGAAGATCTGTGATTTGCTTGTTGGGATCGTTGTGTTTCTTGGAATCAGAACGGTCATCACACCACCCATGGTTTCAATACCTAATGACAATGGTGTAACATCCAAAAGCAATACATCTTTGACATCTCCACTGATGACACCACCCTGAATTGCAGCACCTACAGCAACTGCTTCATCTGGGTTGACAGATTTATTAGGTTCTTTTCCAAGTTCATTGCGAACAGCTTCCTGAACAGCAGGAATACGTGTTGATCCACCGACCAAAAGTACCTGATGAATATCATTCTTTGTTAATCCGGCATCACGAAGAGCATTTCTTACCGGTACCAGTGTACGTTCAACCAGTGACTTTGTCATTTCATCAAATTTAGCACGTGTAAGGGTTGCTTCAAAGTGCAATGGTCCATTAGCACCTGCAGAAATGAATGGCAGTGAAATCTGTGTCTGAACGGTTCCACTCAGATCTTTCTTCGCTTTTTCAGCAGCTTCTTTTAAACGCTGCATAGCCATTTTATCGCTTGACAGATCAATTCCGTTTTCTTTCTTGAATGTATCGATCATCCAGTTTACAACCACGTTGTCGAAATCATCTCCACCTAAATGAGTATCTCCTGAAGTAGACAATACTTCAAATGTTCCATCGGCCAATTCCAAGATAGAAACATCGAATGTTCCCCCACCTAAGTCATAAACTAACACTTTCTGTTCACGATCATCATTCTTGTCCAGACCATAAGCTAAAGCAGCAGCTGTTGGTTCGTTGATGATACGTTCTACTTCCAGCCCAGCAATCTTACCGGCATCTTTAGTTGCCTGACGCTGAGCATCATTGAAGTAAGCAGGCACGGTAATAACAGCTTTGGTAACAGGTTCTCCCAAGTATCCTTCAGCATAAGTCTTTAAATACTGCAGGATCATCGCACTGACTTCCTGTGGAGAATACTGTTTTCCTTCCAATGTTACTTTTTCATTGGTTCCCATCAAACGTTTGATGGAAGACACAGTTTCTTTGTTGGTGACTACCTGACGTTTAGCGGCATCTCCGACAATTCTTTCACCATTTTTGAAGGCAACAACAGAAGGAGTTGTACGATTTCCTTCTGGGTTTGTGATGACCTTCGCATCACTTCCATCCATTACAGCAACACATGAGTTGGTAGTTCCTAAGTCGATTCCAATAATCTTTGACATAAATTTTTCCTCCTTTATTCGCTAACTTTTACTAATGCGGGTCTTAAAATACGATCCTTAAGCATATATCCTTTTTGAAGAACTTCGATCACGATTCCACTTTCTACGCCTTCCTTGGCTTCCTGCATGATTGCATGATGGAAGTTCGCATCGAATTCTTTATTTAAACAATCAATTTGTTCAATTCCCTGCTTTTTCAATATTTCCACAAGCTGAGAATAAATCATTTCAAATCCTTTTCCATAGTTTTTGAGTTCTTCGGTTTCACAAGGAATGGCCAGAGCTCTTTCCAGATTGTCAAGTACCGGCAAAATTTCAATTCCACAATCCTGTAACTTGTATTTATTGGATTTCTCAAATTCATTCTGAAGTCGACGTTTGGTGTTTTCGGTATCGGCGAATGCTTTATAGTAAGCATTTTTGCTTTCTTCCAATTGTTCTTTCAGTTTTTCAATTTCAGCTTTTAAAGCATCGCTTTCACATTCACACGTTTCACATTCACATGCTTCTTTTGTGACTTCTTCAACATGTTCTTCTGTTTCTTTTGCTTTTTCTTTTTTCTTATCAGTCATCATTAAACATCTCCTCGATTTGTCGGCTGACATATTCCATCAATGCCACCACTTCATTGTAAGGCATTCGGGTTGGTCCTACGATCATCAGCTGTCCCTCTTCCTCACCATGTACTTTGAACTTGCTGGCCACCACACTCACATCATCGACTTCCAACAAATTGGCATTGTCATGTCCGATGCGAACCATGGTTCCTGAATTCTTGCTGGCAATTTCTCGCCATAAGGAAGAATCCTCCAGAATGTTCATCATTTTTTTCAGTTTTTCAATGTCGGCAAATTCCGGCTGATACAGCATATTGCTCTGACCGCTGAAATAAACTTGATCACTTGCAAATGTCACAAAGGCATTCACAAATGCTTCAAACAGCATTTCATGACGCTGTACATTGGCTGCCAACAGCGGTTTTAAGTCCATCATGCGATCCACCACTTCATTCAGTGGAACTCCTACCAACCGTTCATTCAACAGATCACAACAGGTTGTTAGATCCTTCATGCTTACGCTGTAAGGAAACTGGAAGGTCTTATTTTCCGTATGACCATGATTGGTTACAAAGATTGCCACAGCACTTCTTTCATTGAGTGGGATCAGCGTAATGTGCTGCAATGACTGATATCTTGAATCCGGACCCAACGCCACAGTGGTAAGATTGGTCATCTGTGAGAGAATATCACAGCTCTGTCGAACCACTTCTTCCATACTGATGTTTCTCGAATCAAAGATACTTTGCAAAGCATTCATCATCTTTGGTTCAATGTGTTTGACCATCAGATGATCAACATAATAACGATATCCCTTGCTGGAAGGAATACGTCCGCTGGAAGTATGGGTCTTTTCCAAAAGTCCCATCTCCTCAAGTGCCGCCATTTCGTTACGCAAGGTAGCACTGGAAACACTGAAATCCAAAAGATTCATCAGCGTATGACTTCCGACAGGTTCTGCCGTCCGTGTAAATTCTTCCACGATCGTTTTAAATACTTTGATCTGGCGCTGCGTCAGTTCCATGCTTTCACCCTTTCTAGCACTCTTTTGTTCTTGCTGCTAATAGAATACCATAACCGTTTAGCACTGTCAACATTTTAGTGCTAATAATTTAAAAATTGTTCCAATTGCTTTTTCCCATATTTCCCGTATAATGAAATTGATGGAAGACAGCATTACAATGCCCCTCCATAGTATGAATAAAGGAAGGTATTTTTATTAAGAAATATATGATTATTAAAGACAATCCGCTCTATATTGCGGGAACAACACTGAAAGTGGAGGCACAGCCGGAATCCTTCAACATGGCCCTACATGCCACTAACAATCCAGACGCCGTAAAGATCAACCGCAAGCGTTTTGCGAAAGATCTCAACATCGATCTTGAAAAATGTGTCTTTGCGAAGCAGACGCATTCCGATCACATTCACAAGGTGACACTTGAAGATGCAGGAAAAGGTGTTTTTGACTATGAAACAGCCATTGATGACACCGATGCTTTGTATACCAAAGAAAAAGGCATCTGTTTGGGCGTGTTCCATGCCGACTGTGTACCTGTATTGATGGCCGATCCAATCAGCGGCATCATCGTAGCCATTCATGCAGGATGGCAAGGAACGGTCAAGGAAATCACCGGCAAGACCATTGCCTATCTGAAAGAGCACGAAAATGTAAATCCGGAAAATCTGAAGGTTTACATTGGTGCTAGCATCTGTCAGAACAACTTTGAAGTAGGAATGGACGTGATCGATAAAGTCAAGGCCATGAGTTTTGATACCAGTTCTTGCTATTATTTCAATGAAACAACACAGAAAGGATATGTGGACAACAAAAAACTCAATCAGATGCAATGTTTAAATGAAGGTGTCCTGTTGAACAACATTACCATGGATAAAAACTGTACGTATTCCAACACAGAAAACTTCTTCTCTTATAGAAAAGATGCTACCTGTGGACGCCACATGTCGTTTATCATGCTGAAAGGATAACAAATGAAAGAAATCAAACCTAACGAAATCACAGAAAACATGATTACTCTAATTCAGAAAGATTGGATGCTAATTGGAGCAGGCGAAGACAAATTCAATATGATGACGGCTTCCTGGGGAATGTTTGGCAATCTCTGGAACAGACCGGTCATGAATGTCTATGTTCGCCCTACCCGTTATATGTATGAATTTATGGAAGAGAACGAAACATTCACCTGTTCTTTCTTT
>CAMEUL010000093.1 GCA_945938205.1 uncultured Traorella sp.
TGATCCAACCAAGGTAACAAGAAGTGCACTCTTAAATGCTGCCAGCATCTCTGCTCTGTTCATCACAACAGAAGCCGGAGTTGCGGAAATTAAAGAAAAAGAGGCACCAGTTCCAATGCCTAACCAGATGTATTAATAAACAGATTTAATTAAAAGTGTATCAGCGATACACTTTTTTCTTAATATCTTCTAAATTGTTTTGATATACCATTCCTTGTATACCACATTTTATAGCACCTTCGATATTGATTTTCTTATCATCAATAAAGAAGCATTCCTCTGCCTTTAAACCATATTTCTGAAGAAAGTATTCATAAATATCTAAATTTGGTTTAACTTTTTGAATGCTAGCAGAAAATACCATACCATCGAATTGCTGCGTGATAGGATAAGCAGAAACATGTTCTTCAAAAATAACAGGTGCATTGGATAAGATATAAAGATGATAACCCTTTTCTTTCAGTTCTATGATCCAATCATGAATCTCTTTGATGGGTGGCAGTGAAGTAATCCATGTTTCGAAAAATTGAGAAACAAGTGGAATTTCAGTTTCACTCGCTAATTTCAACACTTCTTTCTTATAATCCGAATATGTGATTGTTCCATTATCCAAATGATTCCAATCCTTAAAAATGATATCCTTCAGATGCTGACTAGAAATACCTGTGCATTGTATCAACATATCATCCGGGTCAAAGGCAGATAAAACATTTCCTAAATCAAAAATAATATTCTTAATCATATTTCACACACACGATCTTATCATACTTTGCCCGATGAATCGTTTCCTTCAGATTTTTCTCTTCATCCAGTGTTATGATTTCCACAAGATCTGTTCCCTGATATCCCACGATCACAGAATCTGATTTTAGATTGAAATCTCTCGGATGGATACCTGTCAGAGGATAACATTGGGCTTCTTTCCAAATATCTTCCCGAATGAAATGCTTGATCAGATTTTGGCCTCTTGTTGAAGTATACAGATGTTTTTCATCTTCACTTAATCGGATTGCTGCACCACTCGTAGGAATATCGTTTTGTTTGATAGATAAGACTTGAACGATTTTGTGATTTTTTAGAATAAATAATTCATTGGACAATTCAGAAAGCACATAGATTTCACTTTCATCTTTCTTGCTGACAAGATGTCGTGGACCACTTCCTTTTGGAAAATGAATCTTTCTGATGACTTGATAATTATCATCATAGAAGATGATTTGATCCAAGCCAAGACATACTACCGCAATACCTTCATGAAAGAAAGCAATCTGATGACATTTGGCTCCCGATTCAAACTGAATTTCTTTTAGAAGATTCAGCTGTAAATCAAACACTTGAACACAGGCATCATGATAATAAGCCACATATATCTTGTCATCATGTTTTTTTATAAAACACCCGGGTTTCTTGTCAAATAAAGCTTTGCTTTTCAAAAGTCCTTTGTGATCATAAATGGCCACCCCACCTTGCTCATTTTCTTTGATAATGGTATAGATACCATTTTGATCTACATCAAAATAACTAGTACCATCATCAGTGCAGATCTGATGATGAAAGGATAAATCATCACATAAAGCATAAATGCCCTGATTCTGTTCTGCTTTATATCCTCCAATATATATCATGTTTTCTCCTATTCCACTGATTTCAAAGATTCAACCATTGGAATCTTTTTCAGTTTGATATGCATGAAACGAGCGACGATCCATGAGAAGAACATCGTGATTACTAATGAGATCAAGTAAGACTTAGTCGTAATAATACGTCCAAACATCACACTGTCAAGTTCAGCCAAGGCCATGATCAAACGATGTAATCCAGTTCCTAGTCCTAAACCGCAAACAGCACCAATCAAAGACAAGAGAATATTTTCTCTAAATACATAACTGCTGACTTCCTTGTTATAGAAGCCAAGTACCTTCAATGTCGCAATTTCACGAATTCTCTCAGAAATGTTCACATTGGTCAGATTATACAATACTACAAATGCCAGTAAGCCGGCACATACCACCAGTACCACAACAATAATGGACAAAGATGAAATCATACCATCGAATGTTTCAGCACTTCCTGAGAAGAATTCAATGCTTTCTATTGCATCCATTTTTGTCAGTTGGCTTCCAAGAGCACTTTCAATTTCACTGGAATCCTCATCCAGTCGAATATACAATTGGGTTGGCTTTGGTGTCAGTCCAAATGTCTTCTTGTACATGCCACTTGACATGATGACCAAATGACCTACATAGTTTTCAAAGATTCCTTCTACAGTGAATTCCACGGTACTTTCATTCACATTCAGTTTCACCGTTCCGCCTTTTTTCACACCCAGATCACTGGCCATTTTCTCGCTCACGATAACTCCTGAATCCGGTATTTCCACTGTTTCATGTGTGTTTCGATCTCTTAACGTATGGAAATCTTCATATTTAAGAATATCATTGACGACCACGACATTGACCGACTGATCCTTGCTCTTGATATTAGCACTGCCGCTTTCCTGTGTAATTAAAATTGTTTCATCCACATGATCCATGGCATTGATTTTCTCAACGATTTCTTCTTTTTCTACGATATTGACATCTGATTTGATCTTGACACTGACATCATACCGCTGTAGTTCTTCATACTGATTAGATACAATGCCACGAATAGAGTCATTGATTCCATATCCTGCAACAAGTAAAGCAGTACATCCACTGATGCCAATGATCGTCATAAAGAAACGCTTTTTGTATCGGAACAGATTTCGACAAGTTACCTTATGGGTAAAGGATAAACGTTTCCAAATGAAATCGATTCTTTCAAGAAGAATTCTCTTACCATTTCCTGGTGCTTTTGGTCGCATAAGAAGAGCAGGTGTTTCTTTTAACTCTTTATTGACAGCAAACCAGGTGGTCAAGAGAATGACCGCAATACAACTGATGCTGGCCATGAGTGCCAGATCCCAATAGAACTTAAAGGAAGCATCCGGTACAGAATACATCATATTCCACAAATGAACGATCAGTGTCGGGAATACCGCAAAGCCAACAAGAACTCCCACAACACTTCCCAGCACACTGCTTGCTAAAGCATACAGGATATATCGGGCAGCAATGCTTCCTTTTGAATATCCCAAGGCTTTCAGTGTACCAATGATACTTCGCTGTTCATCCACCATACGTGTCATGGTTGTAAGGCAGATCAAAGCAGCAACCAAGAAGAAGAACAATGGGAATATTTTCGCAATATTATCCATTCTATCTGCTGCTCCACCATAATCCATATACGAGTAATGAGAATGACGATCTAATACGATCCATTCTCCTTCGGACATATTCTCAATATCATTCTTGGCTTTCGCCAGTTTTTCTTCTCCGTCGTTCAGCTGTTCTTCCGCAATCTTTTTATTTTTTTCATATTCCTGAAGGCCTTCTTCATACTGTTTCTTTCCTTCTTCAAGCTGAATTTCACCTTCTTCGATCTGATGTTCAAAATCAGCAATCGTTTCATTGAAGTCTTTTTCCGTCTGATCAATGTTTTCTTCCTGCTTTCGGATCATCTCTTTCAGTTGGTTTTTGGTTGCATCACTTTTTAGAACCTCAAGCAAAACCTCAAGTGTCTGCTGACGAATTTTCAGATTCATGTATTCATTATTATCAATGTTTTGTTCGTCTGTCGGAATATTTGCAATCTGAGCATTGACATCACTCAGCATTTTTTCAAGTTCCTGAACTTGAGCAGAGTTTTCGCCTATGGCCAGCTGAGCTTCCAACACAGCCAACTGATTTTTAGCTGCATCAATCTGTGCCTGTCCCTGAATCTTGACAATTTCAATGGTCGATTTAAGATCCTTGATCTTATTTTCATTGTAAGTAATGGTATCATGTGCATCCTGCAGCTGTTTCTCCGCATCCTTCAATTGAGCTTCCACTTCTGCCTTCTTTTGATTGAATTCTTCTTCAGCTTTCTGGTATTCTTCCATCGCTAGTTTTTTTACTTCATCCGTACGTAAAGAAGCTCTTTCATTTCCAAGTTGTGAAATCCGTTTGGTTACCGGATCAATGACCTGTTTGAAATAGTCATCACTGTAGGAATTATAATTTTTCGCATCTTCAACCGTAAGATAAACCTCTGTATAAATTTCACTCTTAAAGTTATCATCATAGACCAAGAGAAAACCATCCAGTGAGCCATCTCCAATACTGCTGCTTCCTTTCTGATAAGAAAGATAATAAGGCGATTTGACCTTACCCACCACGGTCAGTTTGCTTTGTTTTAACGAATCCTCAATGGGTGTATCCGTACCGCTTTCTAGCTGGATCACATCCCCAATCTCCACGCCTCCTTTGCGAGACATTTTTGGAGCTTCCACTACACATTCATTTTCATTTTCAGGCATTCTTCCTTCTAAAAGAACTGCCTGATTGATATATGAAGGATTGTCAAGGCTCAGATCATGCGGAATAGTCATAACTTTATACACATATTCTGAATTGCCCACCATGAAAAGTGCATCCATGCTGTGCGTAGCATGAATTCCGCTGACCCCTTCAATTTCCGAAAACTTTTCAATATCCTCTTCCACAAAACCAAGAGTGGAATAGACCTGGATATCCTGCAAATTATGCGCATCAAAATAATCATCTGCCGTTTCTTTCATCAATGGAGCACTGGCCTTGATCCCTGCAAAGAAGGCAACTCCAATAGCGACAATCGCAAAGATGGATATAAAACGTCCGATGCTCTTTTTTATTTCACGAAAAATGTCTAAAAATATTTTTTTCATTACCACTCAATACTTTCTACAGGGACTGGATGTTCATTGACTGTAATACTTTCAATTTTTCCGTTTTTGACACGAATCACTTTATCGCCCATCGGCGTCAAAGCCAGATTATGGGTGATGACGATGACCGTCATATTATTCTTTCGACATGTATCCTGAAGAAGTTTCAGAATCTGTTTACCTGTATTATAATCTAGCGCTCCAGTTGGTTCATCACACAATAATAATTTAGGATTTTTCGCTAATGCACGGGCAATGGCCACACGTTGCTGTTCTCCACCGGACAGTTGGGCTGGGAAATTATCTTTGCGTCCCAATAAGCCGACACTTTCTACTGTCTCTAAAATATCCAATGGATTTTCACAGATTTCACAAGCCAGTTCCACATTTTCAGTGACCGTCAGGTTTTGAACAAGATTATAAAACTGAAATACAAATCCAATATCATAGCGGCGGTAGGTCGTCAGCTGTTTCGCATTATAATTGGAAATATCCTCACCATCCACAAGGATCTGTCCGCTGGTAGGCGTATCCATTCCTCCCAATATATTCAGAATCGTGGATTTTCCGGCACCACTGGCTCCTGCAATCACAACAAATTCACCTTTTTTTATCTCAAAATTCACACCACTCAAAGCCGGAATATCAACTTCGCCCATGTGATATATTTTCTTCACGTCTTTGAATTCAATAAATTCGCTCATAGCACGCCTCCATTTTATTTATTATATCATAGAATTCATGAAGTAAGAAACAACAAATACAACTCCTGCAGCTATCACGGCAACACTCACAAGACTTTTTCGCTGATAGCCTAACCCAATGGCTGCGACACTGCCGCAAATAGAAGCCAATGGATTTTCACAGCAATGAAAAACAGCCGGAAAAGTCATACAGGCTAATACAACACAAGGAACATATTCCATAAAACTTCTGATATAGATATTCGTGATTTTTCTAGTGAAAAAAGTTAATGGGAGCATACGAATCAGATAGGTAACTCCTGCCATGATCAAAATACTTATAATATATTCTTTCATTGCACATCCTCCTGTATCGGATAAAAATAAGCCATTACAGCACTGGCCAGCAATGTAATTATAATGATTCTCCATCCTTCATTCATCTGAAGAAATGGCACATAAGTAAATACAAGACTTAAAAGGATACTGAGAAGGATTGCTTTACGTTTGTTAGAATCTTCTCTAAACTGGGGCATGAGAATAGCAATAAACATGGCATATAAAGCAATATTCATCGCATCTGCAACCTGATGCGGCAAAATGGAAGAAAAAGCAGCCCCTGTGACACTTCCTAGCG
>CAMEUL010000094.1 GCA_945938205.1 uncultured Traorella sp.
GCAAGGATAGTTTCATGGGCAAACAAGTATTATTGGTAGAGGATAATGAACTGAATCGAGAAATCGCATATGAGATTCTCCGTGAGTATGGTTTCCAAATTGATACTGCGGAAAATGGTGCAATTGCTGTAGATAAGATAGCTTCTTCGAAATCCGGTGATTATGATCTGGTCATTATGGATGTTCAAATGCCGATCATGGATGGTTATGAAGCAACACGTCGCATTCGTGCATTAAAGGATCCATATCAGTCATCCATTCCAATTTTGGCTATGACTGCTAATGCTTTTGATGAAGATCGTAAAGCTGCGAAAGAATGTGGAATGGATGGATTCCTTTCCAAACCTATCAATATTGATGAAGTGATTCAAGAACTGAAACGCGTATTCAGTCAGTAAAACAAGTAACGATTCAGGTTTAAGCCCTGAATCGTTTTTTTTAATGATAATAAAATGTCTCATTTATGATATAATAAAAAATTAAAAATTATGGAAACAGTAAAATATGAAAAAATCGTTCATTCCAGTCAGATCCCTGCAATGATAACGATTCTTAGAAAAGAAGAAATTCATCATTTTTTTCAGAATGATCTTTTTATTCCTGCACATTGGCACAGAAGCATTGAAGTATCATTGATCGATCATGCCTCTGTCGTGCTTCAGGTTGGAAAAGAAAAAACAGTGATTGAAAATGATTTTACCTGTATCAACAGTGGTGTGGTGCATTCATTATGGGGAAATAGTTATGATGAAGAGGTCCATTGCATCATTGTCATTTTGTCTTATGATTTTGTACGTAAGGTTTATCCAAACATTGATGATGTGGTTTTTGACTTATCCATCAAAAAAGATCATCAAGACTTAAGACTTCTCTATCAGAAATTAGAAAAACTGTATCTTCATCAGAATGAAACGACCTATTTAAGCATTGCAGCATGTCTATTGGAGATTCTTCAATGTCTATTGGACAATTATATGATTCCTAAAGATAAAACCATGAGAAATTCAGCGAAAAATCAGGAAAAAATTAAGAAAGTGCTCAGTTATCTTCATGATCATTATCAGGAAGATCTGACACTGAAAAGCATGGCACAGCATTATTCTATGAGTCCTGAACATTTCTCAAGAAAATTCCATAATTATACCGGACGAACATTTCGTGACTATAAAACCAATTATCGTTTGATGAAGGCATATGATGATATTGTAAACAGTGACAGTACCATTCAGGATATCTCACAAAAGCACGGATTTTTGAATGTAAAGTCACTGATCAAGGCATTCTCGGAAAATTACGGAGAAACACCTTTGAAATACCGCAAAAAAAGACAAAAGAAAGCATAATAAATATCAATTATTTGACATAAACTCATCAACATAAGGCAACAAATTGTAAGCGCTTTTATTTATAATAAAAAATGAGGTGATATTGTATGGAAAATAAGAGATACAGTGAAGAACTATTAAAGAAAATCAGTGAAAAGCAGTATGTTGAGAAAATTTACGGCATGGATGTGCTGATGAAGCCGATTCCTGACTGCGACATTGGTGGTGCCATGGATACACGTCTTTATAATGACAACAAAAAGATGGCAATGATCATGCGCTTTATGCCAAAAAGCATGATGAAGATGGATGCTTCTCCAAAAACAATTGAAAAACTTAGAGGCATGTTTAATGGTATCAAATCTATTCCTGTGTCAAGTGAAGACATTGAAATCATTTCCACAAGCTTTAAGGGATTGGATGACAACGATGTGCCTATGAAAGTGTATTTGCCATTAGAAAGAAAAGAAAAGGCACCTGTTTTATATTATATCCATGGTGGAGGATTCTTTGGAGGACACAGTGGAGTTGTGGAACAGTTTGTCAAGATGATCGTTGAAAAATACAACATTGTGGCTTTCTCGATCGATTATCGTCTGACACCTGAAAATCCTTATCCAAAGGGACATGAAGACTGCTATGAAGGACTGAAATGGATCTATGAACATGCTCTGGAATACGGTGGAGATCCTGAAAAAATCGTGGTGGCTGGAGACAGTGCCGGAGGAAATCTGACACAATACTGCTCTACAAGAAATCTTGAAGACGGCAAGAACATGGTTAGAGGACAGATCCTGCTGTATCCAACCGTCAACATGGCCGCTATTGATGATGATTACGCACATTGGAGTTTGGACAAATATACCATTTATCCAAAACACAAACGTGTCATTGAAATGAGTATGATGGGTGGAGAAAACGGCATGTCCACACTTCTATTTGATATTTTGAAAACAAAAGACATTGACAACAAATATTTAACACCTTATGGCATGGATGTCAAAGGAATGCCACCAACACTTGTAACAGTGGGAGAACATGACTTTTTGAAAGTGGAATGTTTGGCATTTGCGAAGAAATTGAGTGATGCCGGTGTCGATACAACGACCATTGTTTATCGTGGTATGGGTCATGCTTATGCGGATAATATCGGCGTATATCCTCAAAGTGAAGACTGTGCAAATGAATTAGGTAAATTCATTGTAAAGGTGAGTGAATAAGATGAAAAAACTTGTTTTTGATGTCGGCGGAAGTGCTATTAAATATGCTTTGATGGACAATGATGCCAATATCTATGATAAAGGCAGTGTTGTCACACCAATGGATACTTTTGAACATTTTCTTGATGTTTTAAAAGGGGTGTATGAAAAATATCAAGATCAGATTGATGGAATTGCGATGAGCGTACCGGGAACGATCGACAATGAAAAAGGGATGATCTATGCACCGGGAGCACTCACTTATAATGCCAACCAGAATTTAAGAGAGGCGATTCACACGTTCTGTGATCTTCCAGTAGCCATGGAAAATGATGGGAAGAGTGCAGCCTTGGCAGAATGCTGGAAAGGTAATCTGAGTGATTGTGAGGATGGCATTGTCATTGTGGTCGGAACGGGCCTTGGCGGAGGTATTATTAAGGATAAAAAACTCTGGAAAGGACAGCATCTGTTTGCCGGAGAATTCTCGTTTGTTTCTTTAGGAACGAAGGTTGGGTTTGATGGGGATATCTGGGCCATGAAAGGAAGCACATCGGCTTTGATTATGGAAACGGCTCAAAGAAAACAGGTGGACCCTTCCACATTGAATGGTGTGAAGATCTTTGAAATGATCCAAAATGGGGATGAAGATGCTCAGGCAGCACTCACATCTGTTGCGAAATATCTGGCTGTAGGTATTTATAACCTTCAGTGTATTCTGGATATGTCCAAAGTGCTTATTGGAGGAGGGGTTTCGAAGCAGCCTCTCTTTGTGAAAACTATTCGTAAAGAACTGGATAAGATTTATGAAAATTTTCCATTCCCGATTCCACATGCACAAGTGGAAACCTGCAAGTTCTACAATGATGCCAATCTGATGGGCGCTTTATATAACTATATGATTACGTATGGTAAGGAATAGAAATATGAATGTATTTAATAAGAAAAACATCAGCATCCTTGCAGTGATGCTCTTGGTTTTTATGGTCGTGGGTAGTTTCTTCGACTATCAGATTTCTCAAGCACTTTTCAATATTAAAAGTCCTTTTGGAATCTTCTTTGCAAGCTTTGGACAGTTGCCTGCAATGCTTTGCTTTGCAGCTGGAGGAACTCTCTTGTTTAAACTGGTGGATTCAAGTAGAAAAATTTCCTCATTCTTCTGTATTGTATTTGGAATTTTTTTAAATCTTTTGGCAGTGTCTGCTGTAACAATGGATCCAATGCTTTATATCGAAAATATGCCACTGGCACTCAGTGCAGTTATTGCTGTTGCAATCGTGGCTGTTGTTGATATTCTGATCGTCAAACTGACAAAAGAAAGTTCAAGAGAACAGATCAAAAAGTTTATCACTTTAGCAATTCTCACCATGTTCCTTCAGGCTCTTATCATCAATATCATCAAAATTCCTTGGGGAAGACCTCGTATGCGTATGATCAGTGTTACAGAAGGTGCTTCTTTCCAGCCTTGGTGGGTTATTGGAAGTGAAATGAAAACAAAACTGATGGCGCTTGGAGTTGCCAGTGAAGAATTCAAATCTTTCCCAAGTGGACATACTGGATGTGCTGCTTGTGCTTTACTGTTAGCTGCTCTGCCACTTTTGAGTGACCGTTTGAAAGGCAAAGAAACCATGCTGTTATGGATCGGTGTCGCCTTTACAATCGTGGTTGCTTTCTCAAGAATCATTATGGGTGCTCACTTCTTGACTGATGTAACAGTTGGAATGAGTGTAACTGTTCTTGTCATCAGCATTTTAATGAATATTCTTTACAAAAAAGCCTAATAAAAGAGAAGATGGAGTCGATGGATTCCATCTTTTTTAATAAATTTCATAAATTTCATGTATCCTTCACATATTTTTGATACAATAGATGCAAGGAAGTGAGACTATGAAAAAAGTAATTTGTGTTGTTGAAGATGAAAAAGATCTTAATGAACTTGTGAAAAGATATCTGGAAAAGGAAGGATATGAAGTTAGAAGTTATACGACCTATGAACAGGCTTCATTACATACTGTAGATGATGATGTGCATTTGTGGATCTTAGACATTATGCTGGATGATAAGTCAGGCTTTGATCTGATTGAAGAAATCAAACTGCAGGGAAGAGATGTTCCTGTGATTTTCATGTCAGCACGTGATAAAGAATTTGACCGAATCATTGGTCTTGAAAAAGGAAGTGATGATTATATCACCAAACCATTCTCTCCAAAAGAATTGGTGCTTCGTGTCAATAATGTCATCAAGCGAACTTATAAAAATGAGAATACACGTATTCAAATTGATTCTTATGAACTGGATGAAGAACAGCGTAAAGTGTTTGACAATGATCAAGAAATTGATCTTACGACCAAAGAATTTGATTTGTTGATGATGTTTATCAGAAACAAAGGAATTGCTTTCTCCAGAGAAAAGATTCTGGAACTTGTCTGGGAAGACAATTATTTTGGAAGTGACCGTGTCGTGGACGATACACTGAGAAGATTGCGTAAAAAATTGCCGAAGCTTCATATTCATACAATTTATGGGTATGGGTACCGTTTGGGATAAGCCATGAGCCGATTAAAGGAATGGTTGAAAAACCTCTCTCTTTCACAGCAGTTATTCCTTCTGATTTTTGTTTTTATCACTTTTTTCGCTTCTTTCTTTTTTGTGTTTCTGACAGGGAAGGTTGATGAGTTTGTTCGTGAACAGATGAATGTCGTCATTGACCGAAATCAGGAAATGATCAGCAATATGTATCATGAAAACCTGGATCCTAAATTGATCATGGGATTTCAGGAAGATGAAACAAGCATGATGTATAATATTTTTTATACCAATGAAGGTAACTATTCGACAGCCAGTGAAAAAGTCAATGCGATTCCTCATCTGACATCTGATATTTCTCAAAATATGGCACGACAGATCAATGGGAAAATTCAGGTGGATCATTATGTCTTTGAAGATGGTGAGAATAAAGCTTTTTATGCCATTAATATTTTAAGTGATGATTTCGCATTTGTAACCGTGGTCACTCATGAATACCGAATGAGCTACCGTGAAACACTTTTGAGTACAGTCGTTAATATTACGGTCTTTGTCGTAGGTCTGTTCTTTGTTGTTTTGATGATCTGGATGGCTTCACTGATTCACCCAATCAATCAGATTCGAAATTATATTGAAAAGATGCGCTTAGGTGAAAAAAGTGAAATGAAAGTGTATCGAAACGATGAAATTGGAGAGTTAGCCGATGCCATCGTGATGATGCGTGAAGAGTTGGAACGTCAGGAAAGGGTCAAAGAGGAAATGATCCATAATATCTCACATGACTTAAAGACACCGATAGCGACCATCAAAAGTTATGGAGAAAGCATCAAGGATGGCGTCTATCCATATGATACATTGGAAAAAAGCGTGGATGTCATTATCAAGAATGCGGAACGTTTGGAGAAGAAAGTTTATTCTCTGCTGTATTTAAATCGTGTGGAATATCTGGTATCTCAAAATACGGGCGAGACAGAAACCAATATGAAAACTGTCGTGGAAGA
>CAMEUL010000095.1 GCA_945938205.1 uncultured Traorella sp.
ACTATCAAAAGGTTTATTTGGTTGAAGATGAAATAAATGCATTAGAACAGTATGCTTCAAAAGAATTGGGAATAACTCCAAGATCTTTTGCTGCTAATGAATTGCGCACAACTGTCAAAGCATACAAAGGCAAGGGAAAAATTGTTGACTTCTATATTTCCGAACTTGATAACTTGATATCAAATAGTTCAGCACCTTTGGATTCAATAAAAGAGAAAGACATTTTAAAAGCATTATCATTTTTAGAAAAGAATAATGATTTTCTATACATCAGAGAAGCCTCTATGTTGATTTATGGTGATTCTAAGTATTTAGAAAACAATAGACGAGCACAAGTTTGCGCGGTAATTTCTCGATACCTTAATACAAAAGGCGAAGAAGTATTCGAAGATGAAAACCCATTTGAAAGGTTCAATGTCTATGACACAGATCAAGATATTTGCATCAAAGGACCTGTAATGATTGATATTAATGGAAAAAAAATAGATATTGATGGTCTAACTGGTGGTGTATCTTTCTCAATTAAAGATATTGGAAAGATAAATCACATTTCTGTGAATTGCAAAAAAGTAATTACCGTGGAAAACAAGACATCTTTTTTAAGAATGAGTGGCAATTGTTGTTATATCTACTTAGGCGGATTTACCACAAAACCACAAATTGCTTTTATCAAAAAGCTTATAGCAAATAATTCTGATAAAGAATACTTACATTTTGGCGATATCGATGCTGGTGGATTTTGGATCCATAAAAAGTTGTGTGAACAGACAGAATGCGAATTTGAACTGTTTCACATGTCAAAAGATGATTTGGAAAACCCTCATTATGCTACCTGTCTTAAAGAATTAACAGAATCAGATAAAAAGCGTTTAACAAAACTAAATAACGAAATAGAGTACGCTGAATGCATTAGTTATATGTTAAACAAGAATATTAAACTCGAGCAAGAAATTATTAGTTTATTTTTGCAAAGATAATTGCAAATGGAAAATATAAGATTACTGCACTTTAAGAAACTACTGTAGAGATTTCAGTTTGATGAACTGCATATATATCGCCTTTAAACAATCACGGGATTATATATCGAAATACAGAAACCAAATAGTGTGCAATTGCATAATCAAAACATTAATCAAAGTATACTCTGATAGTTCTTGTTTTATTGCAAATTATTTGTGATTATCAATGTAGACGATATGTATCTTGTAAGAATATTTTATAGTGTCATCCTTCTATTTTAGATATATTTCCAACTAAAAAAGAACAGATAAAAATAAAGGCTCTCCCAGGTCTATTTCTTCCGTATAATAATAGAACCCAGGATAGCCTTTGATTTCAATAAAGTTTATTACTTAGTTGTGTTCTTTTTAGAAAGCAATACGACCAGCTCAACGTGGTTTGAGTTAGGTCTTCCAATGTATACATTTCTCCACCGTTTGGAAATAATTCATCCATTATGTTTCCACATTTATTAATCATAATGCTTATATTCCTAAACGAATATAATACCAGCGCTCTGTAGGTCAGAAACAATCGAATTTGAATCTTCATTACCACTATTAACTTCTAACACCATCTTTCGAGTGATGCCATCATTAAAACATTCTTTGAATGCCTGGAGAAATGATGCTTTCACTTCGATATCTCCAAAATAGGAATTCAAATCTCCACAATGAGCAACTTTTCGACCGCTCGCAGATATTCTTTTTCCCCAAAGGTGAACTCCACCTATAAACCAACGAACATCTCTAGTTTCTTCTAACAAGCTGATAAACTGCTTTTCGGTCTTTGCATTATGTGCCGTATAAATCTGAGGAACATCATATGCCATCTTGAGGCTCATTCCTGCAGACCTTATAAGTTCAGCCAATTTATAGATGTCCTGGATCTTTGAAATAATAAACTTCCCTCCATGATAAACTGATCCACATCGATTTTCTATGAGTATTTCTACTTCCGGTAATTTTTCTTTTATTTTACTCTCAAAAACTGCATAGGTGGATGAATCTCGATAATTCTTGGCTGAGTCTTTCCATCTAACAGTTCACAGATAAAATCCGCAAATTGCGATGCCCACAACTCACTCTTCCATAATTGCGGAACCCCATCCTTTTGTGCCGTTTTCAGTTCATGGTACTTTTCGATTAAAGGGCTGTTGAGTTTTCTCTTTCCGTAACTATATTCAGTATGAAGAGAATAATCTAATTGTCCTTCAATTTGTTGCACATCAAAATGTGCTGCAATTTCCTCAATTCGGAGTGGAACATTAGCCGGATATGATTGTCCATGATACTTAATCATCTCAAAGTTTGTCATTATACCATTCTTCCTTTCATTAGTTCCTTTGAATCATGTTTTCTTAGAATACACCTAGAAAATTATTTAATATTATTTTGTGGTCTCAATGACCATAATGGGATTTTGAATTTCTTTTCTCTAATAATTGTAATTTTTTCTAGTATAACTATTCTCTTAACAATTTGTCAATATTAAAAGACTTCTAAACACATACGAAAAACACATCAAAAACAGGTTAACAGAAATGACATCCCTTTATGTAAACAATAATGGCTTGTATAACCTCTGTCTAATAAGATATACTTATATTGACTTAGAAGTGAGTGATAAATATGCAAGAGTCGAATCATTATACCTTAATCCTTAATAATTATGAAAAAACTGTATTTCAAGAATTAAAAAGTTCTTTAGAAACTTGTAATAAGTTCTATTTTAATGTTGCTTTCATTAATTATGGTGGATTACAGCTATTTTTAAAATTATTAGATGAACTCAACAATAAGGGTATTCCAGGTAAAGTGATCACATCGACATACCTTAATTTTTCTGATCCAAAAGCATTAAAAAAACTATTAACATTCGATAATATAGATTTAAAAGTATATAACGATGTGAAACGTAAAGGATTCCATTCAAAAGCATATATTTTTGAATATGATGACACGTATAAAGTAATCATTGGTTCATCAAATATGACTGCCAGTGCAATGAAAAGCAATATTGAATGGAACGTAGAAATAATATCAAAGAAAAAGGATCCATTTATTCTAGATGTGATGGATGAATTTACTGACATATGGGATCATCTTGAAACAGTTACTGATGAATTCTTAGATGAATATGAAGAATTTATAAATACACTTAAAGAAAGAAATAACACTCAACAAATTCCTCATTTTGAATATACTTATGAAATACAACCAAATTCCATGCAGCAACGTGCTTGTGTAAATCTAGAAAGGATTAGAAGCTACGGCGAAAACAAAGCATTAGTAGTTGCTGCTACAGGAACAGGTAAAACATACAGGAGTGCTTTTGATGTGAAAACATTCAATCCACATAAGATGCTTTTTGTTGTTCATAGAGGAGATATCCTATTAAAAGCAGAAGATTCCTTTAAGAAAGTTCTTGGATATAATATAGAAACAGGTTTCTTTACTGGAAGTAAAAAAGAGACTCAAGCTCGCTATATATTTACAACGATTCAAACTTTAAGTAAGTATTATGAAATATTTGATAAGGATGAATTCGATTATATTATCATTGATGAAGCTCATCATGCTGCGGGTGATACTTATCAGAGAATCATGAACTATTTTAAACCTAAATTCTTATTAGGAATGACTGCAACACCAGAGCGTTGTGATACCGCAAATATTTATGATCTCTTTGATAATAACGTCGCAATTGAAGTGCGTCTTCACGAAGCAATGGAAGAAGAACTCGTAGTACCTTTTCACTACTTTGGAATCACTGACATTGAAGAAGCTGATCTCGGTGGAATTAGATTAGATGATACTGCTGCAGTTGCGAAAGCATTAAAGCTTAATCAACGTGTTGATTATATTATCAAACAAATGAATTTATATGGTTTTGATGGAGACAAAAGAAAATGTTTGGGATTCTGTGTGAATATTGATCATGCTCAATTTATGAGTGATGAATTTAATCTCCGAGGAATAAAAAGTGTCTGTTTAACAGGTGCAGATAAACCAGAAACAAGAGAAGAATATATGAAAAGACTTGAAGATGAAAATGATCCTTTGGAAGTCATCTTTACGGTCGATATTTTCAACGAGGGAATTGATATACCTTCTGTAAATCTTGTCTTAATGTTACGACCTACAAATTCTCCAATTATTTTCATTCAACAACTAGGACGCGGATTAAGAAAATATAAAAACAAAGAATACTTAACTGTATTAGATTTTATTGGAAATCATAATCGTGCCTTCTTAATTGCAGTAGCATTAAAAGGAAGTCGTTACTATGATAAAGATAGTTTAAAGGTATCCGTAAGCAACGATTTCATTAATATCCCTGGAGATACTTTTGTACAACTTGATCGTATTTCTAAAGAAAGAATATTAAAACAACTAGAATTTGAAAACTTCAATTCGATGCGTTATTTAAAAGAAGAATATCTCTCTTTTAAATCTTTATTAAAGGGAAGAACTCCAAACTATTTAATGGACTATATTAAATATGAAGGAGCTCCTGATCCTATCAAATTCATCAACAAAGAAGGAACATATATAGATTTCTTATCGAAGGTTGAAGATGATCTTGTTTATAAAGAACTCACATTCAACAAAGAATATATGAAGTTTATGAAATATCTATCAGATATGCTTCCTTTAAAGAGACCTTTTGAGTTTCAAATCATCCTTGATCTTCTTCATAATACTTCTATGAATTTTGAAGATTGTAAGAAGTCTGTTCTTAAGTGTATTGAAACAGTTGATAACGATAGTGTTCGTCATTCTATGGAAATGATCAATTTCGATTTCTATGATGTAAGCCAAAAGAGTCGATGGAACCAAGTAGCCTTTATGAATAATGGTGTTTTAGAATGTTCTCATATCTTACAAGATTTACTCAGAGATCCAATAAAGAAACAATATTTTATTGATACATTACATTATGGACTCAATCGATATAAGAACGAATTTGAAGAAAAGAATTATGGCATTCCTTTCTTTAAACTATATTCACAATATTCAATGCAGGAAGTGGCATTAGTTTCTAACTATAGAAAAACACACTCCTCATTTAGAGGTAGTGGCTTATTAACTGCAGGTAATGAATATTTCTTATTCGTAGATCTACACAAGGAAAGTAATATTAAAGAATCTATCAACTATAAAGATAAATTCATTAGTAGAAAATTCTTTCAATGGCAATCACCAAATAGTACAGCACAAGAGTCTGAACGAGGAAAGAATATAATATTTAACCAAGAACGACATATCCATCTTCACTTATTCATAAGAAAGTTTAAACAAATCGATGGTGTTATACAGCCTTATATTTATGTTGGGAAAATAAATACGAAAGAATATAAGGATAATCAACCAATTACTATTATCGCAAAACTTGAAAACGAGTTACCTACAACAATCTATGAAGAACTCGTGAATAAAGTAGAGATAAAAAAAGATGTAGAAGGATAATCTACATCGAATATTTGGATTGAATTGCTTGAAATACTTGAACATCAGCTGGAACCCAGTTGATGTTTTTTATATCCTCATGAATTGAAATCCATTGAATGGCTGTATGATCATGAAGATGAATATCTTCATTCTCTAGAGAGCACATGAAACAATCCATGGATAAATGAAAAGTTGAATAATCATATTCTGCTGTTACTAAATAATCATTCACCTGAATTTGTAATTCCATTTCTTCTAATAGTTCTCTCTTTAATGCTTGTTGAGGAGTTTCACCCACTTCAATTTTACCACCTGGAAATTCCCATTGCCCTGCAAATTCTCCTTTTAGACGTTGGGCTATCATTATTTGATCACCTTTTTTTATAATTGCTGCAACAACTTTTATTGTCTTCATAGATTTCTCCTTTATCTATTAATATAATTAACCAGAGTTACATTATAAGTATAACATTATTTACTGTCATTTAATCGGCAATATTATATTTCATCACAATCTAATTAATATATTATTTTTGCCG
>CAMEUL010000096.1 GCA_945938205.1 uncultured Traorella sp.
TGATTATTCAAGACCGATCGGTGTTTTATTTGCAAACAAAACCTGCTTTGAAGATGTTTTAAAGGTGATTGAGGGATGAATCGTTTTTGGGGGCATTTGACCACCATAACCCGTCATAAGCTACTTGTTGGAAAACTATGCTTTGATTGCGGATTGTATAAACAGGGGCTGCTTCATGATCTTTCGAAATATTCATGGGTGGAATTTTCCAGCGGTGTGAAATATTTCCAGGGAAATAGAAGCCCGATCGATAAAGAAAAAGAAGTGATAGGTTATTCAAAAGGCTGGCTGCATCATAAAGGACGGAATCCTCATCATTGGGAATATTGGATCGATGGTTCACGCCAGGGAATCTATGGGACAAAAATTCCAGAAAAGTTTATCGTGGAAATGTTTTGTGACCGAGTAGCAGCCACCCAGATCTATCATCCTGAAAGAAAAGATACAAAGGGTGCGCTAGAGTATTTTATGTTGAATCAACATAATTACTGTATGCATGAAGAAAGCAAAAAACTGCTGTATAAGCTTCTGGAAATGTATGCCGAACAAGGATGGGAGGCTACTGTCAGAACTATTAAAAAGGATATTTTAATCAATAAATAAGAAAAAAAAGTCATCAGTAATGAGGACTTTTTTTCTTGAATTCACCAAAAAGTGATGAATACAAACGCTTTCATAGGGATAAACTAGTCATTGAGAGTGCCTTTTTTTGAAAATTTTGGGAAAAATAAAAAAACTGTGCTATACTTTCTACGTTTTAAAAAGGAGGTTTTATGCGAAAAAGAAACCGATTGATTAAAATGATATTGATGTTCTCAATGCTTTGCGGATGTTCAACCGTAGGTACTCATGATGAACTCATTCTTCGTCAGAATGTTCTTGACATGAAAACATTGACAACTCAAACAATAGTGGAAACAAAGGAAATAGGCACAATGCCTGCCATGATTTATGCCGATTATGAAGAAGGTATGGATGGCATCTATTGGATAGCTTCTTATGTGGAAGGAAAGCTTGCCACTGTTACTCAGGAATATATGGTAACAACAGACAGTGATGGAAATGAGATTGCCAAAACGCCAGTGATTGGCTCTCGTGTAGAAACGGAAGCGATTCCTCCTAAAATGCAATTTGGAGGAAGTGTGAGCGTAGGAAGTGAATTTTATCCAACAATGCTTACATATGGTGTGGATTGTGTCGGATGTAATATGTGGGGAGAAGGATTTGGAGGAACCAGTGCAGGAATTACTGTAGGCCTTCATTCCGTGCGTCAGCCTAATGGAGCAATGAAAGATGGAATCACCTATGGTGGTTACTATATCGTGGCTGCGGATCCTAGTATTCCGCTTTGCTCCATTCTGAGTATTTCAAATCATGGGTTTTCTGGAGAAGGATTGTCTCCGGATGTGCCATTTAAGGCTATCGTATTAGATCGAGGTGGTGGAATTCGTGGCAATGTCCTGGATCTTTTCAAAGGAAGTCAGTCCAACTACAACATCTCCAACAATCGTCATGCCAATACAAAGGTTGTGATTGAGCGTGTCGGTGGAAGAGATGGCAAGAACGCCTGTAAATTATAAGAAAGATGAAAGTCTTTCTTTTTTATTATGTTGAAATTTGTTAGAATAGAATTATGAAAATCAAAGAAATCATCGTGGTCGAAGGAAAAAATGATACACAAAAACTTCAGCGTTTTTTTGATTGTGACACGATAGAAACACAAGGCACGCATTTAAGTCAGAATACACTGAAACTTATTCAAGAGGTGCAAAAGAAAAGAGGCATTATCATTTTTACGGATCCGGATTCACCAGGAGAAAAAATACGACAAACGATCAACTCAAAAATAGATGGATGCAAAAATGCTTTCATTGACAAGGAAAAAGCGAGAACATCCAAAAAAGTTGGTGTTGAACATGCTTCAAAAGAAGAACTTGAAAAATCACTGTCTCACTTATTGACTTATACAACGGATATAAAAGAAAGCCTTCAATGGCATGAATTTTTGGAACTTGGACTTAGTG
Organism: uncultured Traorella sp.; assembly: GCA_945938205.1. Classification (GTDB taxonomy): domain Bacteria; phylum Bacillota_I; class Bacilli_A; order Erysipelotrichales; family Erysipelotrichaceae; genus Traorella. Next base: position 2,025 of record CAMEUL010000096.1, read on the forward strand.
GCAAAACGGACAGTTCCAAAAAAAGAAGAAAATTAGAAGCTTATCTGCATATTGGAAAAAGCAATGCTAAGACTTTGTTTAAGCGGCTGAATATGATGCAATGCACACAAAAAGAATGTTTTGAAATATTGGAGGAAAAGGATGAAGGTAATTGCAACGCCATCACGGACGAAAGAAATCCTTGAAAAATTTGATCTGACTGCCAAAAAGAATTATGGGCAGAATTTTTTGGTAGAACCCGGAATTGTATCAAAGATCGCATCTCATGCGATCATGTCCGATCACTGCGTTGCTGTGGAAATTGGACCCGGAATTGGTGCTCTGACACAAATGCTGGCACAGAAAGCAAATAAAGTAATTGCTTATGAAATTGATGAACGTTTGCCTCAGGTACTGGCGTATTCATTGGAAGAATGTACGAATGTGGAAGTAGTTCTTCAGGATTTTATGGAAGTGGATCTCAAAGAATTGGTTTCACGTTATCCAGATCAGGATGTAGTTATTGCAGCCAATCTTCCTTACTATATTACAACGCCGATCCTATTTAAGATCTTTGAATCAGAAGCGGATATCAAACGGATCACAGTTATGATGCAGAAAGAGGTCGCAGATCGCTTTAGTGCACAAGTGAATACCAAGGATTACAATGCGCTTAGTGTCATCACACAATATAAAACAACGGTGAAACAGGTAGTAAAGGTTCCGCGAAATGTTTTTAATCCAAAACCAAATGTGGATTCTGCAGTTTTGCAGTTTGAGTTTAAGGAAAAAGATGAAAGTATTCAGGAAGAACTTTTCTTTGAAATGATCAAAGCATGTTTTAAGCAGAGAAGAAAAACCATCCTCAATAACTTTGGCGAGTGGTTTGGGGATAAAGAAAAAGCCCGTGGAATCCTTCAGGATGTTTCCATAGATGAAAAGAGAAGAGCTGAAAGCTGCACATTGGAAGAATTTATCTGTTTATATAGGAGAATAGAACATGATTACATTTGCAAGAGCGAAAATTAATGCTGCCCTGAATGTCGTAAGAAGACGTGAAGATGGGTATCATGAACTGGAAATGGTGATGCTTCCTCTTACCTTGTGTGATGACATCCGTATTGACTTCAGTCATCATGACTGGTTTACATGGAATCTGAAGTATCGCATCAATGGGAAAAATACCATTATGAAAGCTGTACAGTGTATGCGGGAAACGTATGGCATCAATGAGCATTTTAGGATCCATGTGCATAAAAGGATTCCCACACAGGCTGGGCTGGCAGGAGGAAGTGCTGACGCAGCAGCCATTATGTTGGCAATTCGTGACATGTGTCAGATAGAAGCCAGTGATGAAGAAATCGCTCAGTTATCCAAGCAGATTGGAGCAGATGTACCATTCTGTGTCATGTCGAAACCAAGCATCGTTAAAGGTATTGGAGAAAAGATCGAACCATTTGAAATGAATTGTGATTTCGATATCCTGCTTTTAAAACCGATGAAAGGAGTATCTACAAAGGAATGCTTTGAATCCATCCGATTTGAAAACTGTATTCATCCGAATGTCAATGAAGTAAAAGAATGTCTTGAAAATAATGAATTTGAAAAACTGGCAGACTGTGTAGGAAATACTTTGGAAGAACCTGCTTTCCGTTTGGTCCCTGAAATTCAAAAGGCTAAAGAAGATCTGAAGCAAAGAGGGTTTGAAGTCGTCTGTATGTCAGGGAGCGGTTCATGCCTGTTTGCTTTGACAAGAAAACCGGAACTGATCGAAAAATTTCTGACAGATAAACAGTATTCGGAGTGGTTTTCCTATAAATGTAAAGTTTTCCATAAAGATAATGAAAGAAGTTAAGAAAAAGACTTTAAAATCAAGCTAATATTGGTTAAAATAGATAGGGTAAAAGGAGAACATGAAAATGACAACAGATAAATTCAGCAATGTTCAGTTTTTGGATGTAAACAGAGTTTTGGTGGATGATGAGGTTGAAATTGGTGAAGGAACGATTATTTATCCGAATGTTACCTTATTAGGAAAAACAAAGATTGGCAAGAACTGCAAGATTTTGCCAAACTGTTTTTTTGAAAATGCAGTCATTGGAGATAATGTTACCATTGATTCAACCAAGATCAGCGACAGTGAAGTGATGGATGGAACAACCGTTGGCCCATTTGCACATTTAAGAAATCATACTATTGTTCATAAGAACTGTCGTATTGGTAATTTTGTGGAATTCAAGAACTGTAATTTTGGTGAAGGAAGCAAATGTGCTCATCTGACTTATCTTGGAGACAGCGAAGTTGGAGAACACGTGAATATTGGCTCTGGAGTTGTGACAGTCAATTATGATGGAAAGAACAAATTCAAAACAAAGATTGGAAATCATGCTTTTATCGGAAGTAATGTAAATATCATTGCACCTGTAACCATCGGCGACAATGCCTTGCTGGCAGCAGGTTCAACGATTACTGAAGATGTGAATGATGGTGCAATGGGAATTGCCCGTTCACGTCAGGTAAACAAAGAAGATTTTGGAAGAAAGTATTTAAGTAAATAGTAGGGGGAAGAGAATAACATGGTGAAGGATACAGTAATTTTCGCATTAACATCAAGTGTTGATCTCGCAAATGAGATTGCAGAACAGTTAGGCATCCCATTGGGAAGTTGTGATGTTCGTCATTTCGCAGATGGAGAAATTTTAGTACAGCTTGGAGAAAGCGTACGTGGAAAAAGAGTGTATATCGTACAGTCAACCTGCAATCCTGTTTCCAGCAATCTGATGGAACTTTTGATTGCCATTGATGCCTGCAAACGTGCAAGTGCATCATTCATTACGGCTGTAATTCCATATTTCGGATATGCACGTCAGGACAGAAAAGCACGTCCAAGACAGCCAATCACTTCAAAACTGGTGGCATCTCTTCTTGAAAGAGCCGGTGCTAACCGAGTAATTACGATGGAACTGCATGCAACACAGATCCAGGGATTCTTTGATATCCCAGCAGATGATATTTCTACCTTGCCTATTATTGCAGACTATTTCCAGAAAAAGAATCTGGAAAATTTAGTTGTTGTTTCTCCAGACCATGGTGGAACAACTCGTGCAAGAGCTCTTGCAGAAAGACTTCATGCGCCAATTGCAATTATTGACAAAAGACGTCCTCGTCCAAATGTAGCGGAAGCTATGAATATCATTGGAGATGTTGAAGGCAAAAATGTTATTATTATCGATGATATTGTAGATACAGCAGGAACCTTGGTTGCAGGAATTAATCTGTTGTATGAAATGGGAGCTAAATCCGTTTATGCTTCCTGTGCACATGGTGTATTATCCGGTCCTGCCATCGAACGACTCAAAGATTCAAAAATTGTGGAATTCATTTGTACCAATACCATTCCACAATCAGAAAAGAAAGCTCAACTCGACAAAATGAAAGTGTTATCTGTAGGAAAACTTTTAGGACAGATTATCAAAGGTATGGAAGAAAACAGATCTGTCAGCGAAGTATTACAGGCTTATAATAATTAATTATGTTATATTTATTAACTGCTGGCACAACGGATCATATTGCTTTCTTTGAACAAATCGTTGAAGCCATTGTCCCTGAAGTTATTGGTATTATTGAACTGATGGGAATTATAGTCATTATTGTCGGATCTATTAAAGCCTTCTATATGTATGGAAGAAGTCTTTTCAGACATGCACATTATCCTATTAAACTTTCATTGGGGAATTCTTTGGCCTTAGGTCTTGAATTTAAAATGGGAGCGGAAATTTTAAAAACAGTTACGATTCGTACATTAGATGAAATTACCATTTTGGGTGCAATTATTGTACTTCGTGCGTTATTATCTATCCTGATTCACTATGAAGTGAAAAACGAAAAGGAACACAATCAGGATCTTTCAGAAATTGATTTCTAAAAAAAGAGGCTGTAACGAATAAAACAGTCGAAAAATAAAAAATGCATCAAAT
>CAMEUL010000097.1 GCA_945938205.1 uncultured Traorella sp.
ATTTCATCCAAAAGTTTCTGACGGATCTTATCCACTGAAGCAAACCATTGTGTCGTAGCACGGAAAATAATTGGTTTTTTGGTACGCCAGTCATGTGGATAAGAGTGTGTAATGAATTCAAGTTTCAATAAAGCACCCAGCTCATCCAATTTCATGGTAACCGTCTTATTGGCATCATCCACATACTGTCCTTTCAAGAAGTCTCCGGCTTCTTCCATCAGACATCCGTGTTCATCAACAGGACAGTAAGCAGGTAATCCATATTTCATACCGACCATAAAGTCTTCTACCCCATGACCTGGAGCTGTATGAACACATCCTGTACCTGCATCTGCCGTTACATGATCCCCTAAAATAATGATAGAATCTTTGTCATAGAAAGGATGCTTGGTCGTAATGCCTTCCAGTTCCTTTCCCTTGAAAGTCTTTAGGATTTCTTTTTCCTTCAGCTCAAATTTTTCCCATAAAGAATCTACCAATTCTTTTAAAACGATCAAATTTCCTTTTTCACTTTTTACCAAGGCATATTCCAAACGTTCATTTAAACAGATAGCAAGATTGGCCGGAATGGTCCAAGGTGTTGTAGTCCAAATGACAAAGGAATCCTCATTTGACAAAATACCTTTTCCGTCACGTACCTGGAATTTTACGAAAATCGTAGGAGATTTTACATCCTTGTATTCAATTTCAGCTTCTGCCAAAGCACTTTCACTGGAAGGAGACCAATATACAGGCTTAAGTCCTTTATAAATGAGTCCATCCAATGCCATCTTCGCAAAAATTTCAATCTGGTGTGCTTCAAATTCCTTCTGTAAAGTAATGTAAGGATGATCATAATCCGCAACTGTTCCCAGTTTCTTCATCGTAGACATCTGAGAAGCCACCTGTTCTAATGCATATTCATAACAGAGCTTTCTGAAATCCTGAATTGGCATCTTCTTGCGGTCATATCCCTTTTTGGTAATGGCTGTTTCAATTGGCAAACCATGAGTATCCCATCCTGGAATAAAAGGTGTTTGATAGCCCGCTTTATATTTGGAACGAACGATCACATCTTTTAAGATCTTATTTAAACCATGACCGATATGAATATCCCCATTGGCATAGGGAGGCCCGTCATGCAGCATGAAAGTCGGATATCCGTCATGCTTGCTTAACATCTGATGGTAAAGGTCTTCTTTTTCCCATCTTTCCTGAAAGCCAGGTTCCTTCTTTGGAAGATTGCCTCGCATTTCAAATTCAGTCTGTGGCATTCTTAATGTGTTCGTATAGTCCATGTTTTCTACTCCTTCATAAAAAAAAGCGTCTCATCTAAGGACGCTTAACGTGGTACCACCTTAGTTCACATTGCTGTGCACTCATCTTTTTAACGCAAAGTTACGGGCAGATCTACTTATCGTTCTGCCAGCTCCCAGGTGATATCCTTCTATCCTGCATCCTGCGTTCCACCTACCCGCTAGGTCTCTATCAATTCAGATACAAGGCATGTCCTGTTCATCGCTATTCGTTTTCAAGATATCCCAGATCCACACGATCCGGAACTTCAAATTCATTCAAGGCACGATCAAGTTTGGATAATTCATTGACCATCCGTGCTTTGATTTCTCCCGTTTCTTCTCCCAGCTTATTCACTTCGATCAGAATGGCTTTCGCACTGGCGAGAGCTTCCTTAACAATGACATCCGCATTTTCATTGGCGGTCTGTACGATCGTATTGGCTTCCTTCAAAGCAATCCTTGCGATATCCTCAGCAGCTTTTTCCTTGATTCGTATTTCTGATGCCAATGTCAGATATTTCTCTTTATAGGAATTGCTGAGTTTTTCAACTTCTTCCAGACGTGACGTGTAGAGTTCCAATTTTTTCTTCAGGGATTCGACTTCACTTTCCAGTTGTGTGACTTTATCATCGACCTGATAGCGATTGTAGCCGTTACGCATTGTATCAAACTTGCTATCTGCCATGCTTTCACCCCTTACTTATAAGCCTGAATCTCAACTACTTTTTTTCCGTTTTTTGTTTCCTTGACAACGCCTTTGTAAATAAAGCGTCCATATCCACGTATTGAAAGAATACTATCATTATGGCACAAAAAACTTGTTTCATCAAGACAAACATGATTTACCTTGACATTTTTTGAACGGATCAGTTGCTGTGCCTTATCCCGTGACAAATGCGTACATGCACTTACCAAAGCATCCAGTTGTGTACTGGAAAGGATCTTGCTGATTTTTTTCAATTGCACATCACGTATCACCGGTTCATCACTCTCGATAAAAGCAACGGAAGATCTTCTTATCTTCGTGCAATTCTGCATGACAAAAGAAGCAATGCTTCGGCAGACAAACACAACAACGGCATCCTCTTGTACAAGAATATCACCAAAATGATCATTTCGGCATCCCAGATTATACAAGGCTCCCATACAGTCCGAATGACTGATTTTCTCAAATCCATGCAGCTTTGCTTTCAACTGAACAAGATCAAAGTCATCCTCATATTCACTGATCAGTGCTCTTTTTCTTTCTGCGCCTTCATAGCCACCCCAAAAAGAAAGAGATACTCGATTTCCCGCAACACGTTTCAGTACTTCCTGCTGTGTTTCATCTAAAAAAGGCGTGAGAATCGTCCTTTGCGTTCTAAGATGAGCATTTATTTGATCATCAAAACGTTCAGCCAATACCTCATTGCCTTTATAGTGAATTAACCAGTCTTTACTGTTCTTCTCCATCAATATCAATGGATCCGCCTACACCAATACTTTTAGGTGCACACAAAATAATATTTGGTCCAATTTTTTGAATTGTGCCATCCAATGCGAAAATTACACCTGTAAGAAAATCAATCGTACGCTGTGCATAGTCATGAGGCAAACGGTGCAGATTGACTACACAAGCCTTATTTTCTTTTAAACGGATTGCTATTTCCTGAGCTTCTTCATAAGAACGAGGTTCAAATAATACCATTTTCGCATCAATATGCGCATTTGCCATCGTTTTTGAACGAGGTTCTTCATATTTACTTATTGTTTCTACTTCTTCTTCACCCAAGTATAATTCATCATCATCTGGGCTGATAAAATCTTTCAGTTTATCTTTAATGCTCATGTCAGATTTCCTCCATACAAAATTATTATACCATAATAACGTTTGAATGGTAGTTTAATTTCAAGAAGATTGAAAAATAAACTACTTTCTATTTTGCTTCATTTACAAAAAAGACGATTCTCAATGAATCGTCAATCGCAATGATTACTTTTCTATATTTCTTGGATGGTCAGGATTCAGCCAGGCAGAATACGTATTCATTTTCACAAAAAGAGATACGCCAATTACAAGGATCATCAGTGAAATGAATGTTTGCATAAGAAACTCACCCATGGGAAAAGGAGTGACATTCAAACAGTTCATAAAATCAAATCCTGTTTTGATGAGTGCAAAAGGAACACTCAGCAACAGCAAATACGTCCATTTCTCTTCAACGATCAGTCTTTTTTTATTTTTCATATGAATAACTCCCTTCTTTACTTGTATTATATCATATACCTTTCTAGAAAGGATGACGCTTATGTCATTTAAGACTCTCTTTTGATCAGGATCACGTCACATCCGATATTTACGATGGCATCCACACTGATTTTTTCACATTCAGGCTCAAAAAGAAATGGACAAAATCGTGCCAGACCTTTTCGCCTCATACATACAATAATACAGATAATCCTTAATTCTTTTGTCAGGATCGCGTCACTGACAAATCCAATATCTTTTCCGTCCGATACACAGATCACACGTTTGCTCATCAGTTCACTCAGTTTCATGTCTCACCTGATTCAGTCTATGCGCCATGTTCATTTGTGTTACTCAAAATTCTTTTTGAGACATTTCAGCGCTCCCTTTTCTAGCCGTGACACCTGTGCCTGCGAAATCCCCATTTCCTTGGCAATCTCGCTTTGCGTATAGTCCAAATAATAGCGCTTGTTTAGAATATCCAGTTCTTTTGGAGAAAGCTGTTTTAAACTTTTTCTGAGTGTAAGAAGATTTCCAAGTAAAGCAATCTCATCTTTTGAATCTGAAATGGTGTCTACCAGGCACATTTCATCACCTTCGGCATTGCTGATTGGTTCGTGAATCGAAAGAACGCTCTGGAAAGAATCCAATGCCTCGATCACATCTCTTCTTTTTGCCTGAGTCTGTTCACATAAATATTCCACACTGCATTCACAGGCATATTCATGATAGTATTCCTCCTTCAGTTTAAAACACTGATGCGCCAGATCTTTACAGTTCCTGGAAACTCGTATCATCTGATTATCTCTCAAATAGCGTTTGATTTCTCCCAGGATCATGGGAACCGCGTAGGTGGAAAACCGCACATCATGCGATAAGTCAAAATTCTCAATGCTCTTGACAAGACCAATGCAACCTACTTGAAACAGATCATCCATATTTTCACATCGGTTTGAAAATCGCTGCACCATAGACAAGACCAATTTCAGATTCCCCCGCAAAAGCACCTCCTTGATACTTTCATCACCTGCCTGATAATCAATAAAAGCTTCTTTCATTTCCGCAGGACTCAATACCGTCAAATCCTGTGTATTCACATTACATATTTCTACTTTATACCTACTCATATTCACTTCCTTTACTACCATTTTTCCCTTGGAAGTGAATCAGTATTCAAGACTTATTTTCCTAAAAATGGCAAGCTATTTACGCAGCATGTTCATTTTCAGCTGAAGCAATATTCTTTTTTCCAGTCGTGATATATAACTCTGAGAAATTCCCAGTTTATCTGCAATATCTTTTTGGGTTGCTTCATTTTCTTCAATGCCATAACGCATTTTGAGTATCATGCGATCTCTTTCATCCAACTGATTGACAGCTTTCATCAGCATGCGTTTGTTTTCATTGCGTTCAAACTGTTTTTCCACCAGATCATGTTCTGTACCAACAATGTCTCCCAATAAAAGTTCATTCCCATCATAATCCACATTTAAAGGTTCATCTAAAGATATTTCTTTTCCTCGTTTGCTTTTTTTTCTTAGAAACATCAAGATTTCATTTTCAATACAGCGGGATGCGTAAGTCACCAGTTTTATGTTTTTGTCACTTTTATACGTATTCACCCCTTTGATCAGACCAATCGTACCGATGCTGATCAAATCTTCCATTTCACTTGAACTCACATCGTAACGCTTCGCAATATAAACAACCAGTCTCAGATTATGAAGAATCAGCTTATTTCTTGCTTTTTCATCTTCATTCATTCTTTCAATAAGTTCTTTTTCCTCCTGGCTGTCCAAAGGCTTAGGAAGGCCTTCACGATTTTTGATATAATGAACAAATCTTTTTTCTTTTGACACAAACAGCCACTGAAATAATCTGACAATTTTTTTCATAGGATTCCTTTCATATTAAGTAATGCATCATAAGGATATTCATGATGCATAGGACAGCACAACACGAAACATTTTTTTCCATCCAGTTCTATCTCTTTTTCAATACCTTCTATCCAAGATTCTTCATGAATAGTGACAATTTCAATATTTCTTTTTTTACCTGAAAGATTTTCATAGATTTCTTCTCTTATAAAAATCAAAGGAATGGCATCTATACTTGCAAGATTGCCACTATCCAGATATCCCACGTATTTTTTCTTTTCCAAAATGAATTCTCTGACAAAATCCTTCTCTTGGTAAACATATTTCCACTTTTTATAAAGAACGATATAGAAAAAAAGAACCATAACGTCCATCAAAAACAATGGAAAGATTTCAAAAGAAAAAAACTGATGATTCAAGATGCTTCCCTGAATCAAAAGAAAACAGATCAGATTCAAAAGAAAGCGAAAACTCATAAACAAACAATATGTGCTTCTTTTGTTTTTAAAAAAAAGTACAAAAAGCATCATCTCCACAAACCACATCATCT